>JBBQPR010000030.1:0-33174 GCA_038217075.1 Sphingomonadales bacterium | reverse complement strand
GATGAGTGACGACAACAAACCAAAGCTCGGCATGCGAGCCCCCCTCGGCCTGAACAAGGCCGTCGAAGTGGGCAAGGTGAAACAGAGCTTCAGCCATGGCCGCACCAAGCAGGTGGTCGTGGAAGTGAAGCGTGCGCGCGTTCTGCATCGCCCCGGCGATCCTGCCCCCGTCGAAACCCCGGCACCCGAGCCGGTTGCAGCACCGGCTGCAGCGCCGGCACCGGCGCCCGTTGCCGCACCCGTAGCAGCCCCTGTTGCCCGCGCGGCCGAACCGACGCCGGCACCGGTTGCCGCACCGGCTGCGCCTGTGGAAACGCCCGCCGTCGCCGATGCCACACCGGCAACCCCGGCGCGCACCATGCCGCCGCCCATCATGTTCCGCCCGGTCGACCGCGCCCCGGCACCGCAGCCGAAATCGCCGGCGCCAGAAGCTGTGCCCGAAACCGCGCCTGCCGCCCCCGCGGCCGCAGCGCCTGCCGCCCCCGCCCCCGCCCCTGCCGCTGCCGCTGTTGCACCGGCGGCCGCCCGGTCCGGCGCGCGTCCCGGCCAGCGCCCGGCCGCCGAACCGCGCCGCGCCGCGCCCGCCGCGAACGATCTGATGAGCCGGCAGGAACGCCAGGCCCTGTTGCTGCGCCAGGCCGAGGAAGACCGGCTGCGCGCCGCCGAGGAAGCCCGCATCCGCGAGGAGGCCGCCCGCGTCGAAGCCGCCGAAGTGGAACGCCTGCGCATCGAGGAAAAGCGCCTGCGCGAGGAAGAGATCGCCACGCGCCCCGACCCGGTTGCTGCCGATCCGACGACGCAATCGCTCGTCGAGCTTGACGAGGAGGAAGAGCGGCTTCGCGTGCGGGCCCTGCCCGGCCGCAAGCCCGAACTCGCCCCCAAATCACCGCGCCTGCGCACAGACGATCGCCGCCAGTCCGGCAAGCTGACCGTTACCCGCGCGCTCGATTCGGACGACAGCGTGCGCACCCGCAGCCTGGCCGCGCTGCGCCGCTCCCGTGAAAAGGAGCGCGGCCGGCTGGGTTCGCAGGCCAAGCAGGTCCGCGATGTCACGGTGCCGGAACAGATCACCGTCGCCGAACTCGCCAACCGCATGGCCGAACGCACCAGCAATGTCGTGCGCCTGCTCGCCCGGCTGGGCGTGCCGTCGGCTGCGGTCGACAGCATCGATCAGGACACCGCCGAACTGGTGTTGACCGAATTCGGCCACAACATCGTCCGCGTGTCGGAATCCGATGTTGAGATCGGCATGATCGGCAACGCCGATATCGATGATCACCTGCTGCCCAGGCCGCCGGTGGTGACGATCATGGGCCATGTCGATCACGGCAAGACCTCGCTGCTCGATGCGTTGCGCGGCACCAATGTCGTCAAGGGCGAGGCCGGCGGCATCACCCAGCACATCGGCGCCTATCAGATCACCACCAAGGGCAAGGAGAAGATCACCTTCCTCGATACGCCGGGCCATGAGGCCTTTACCGCGATGCGGTCGCGCGGTGCGTCGATCACCGATATCGTCGTGCTGGTGGTGGCCTGGGATGACGGCATCATGCAGCAAACCATCGAGGCCATCCAGCACGTCAAGGCCGCCGACGTGCCGATGATCGTCGCCATCAACAAGATGGACAAGCCCGGCGCCGATGCCGAAAAAATTCGCCAGGCGCTGCTGCAATATGATGTGCAGGTCGAATCCATGGGCGGCGAAGTGCAGGATGTCGAAGTGTCGGCCACCAAGAAGACCGGGCTGGACGTTTTGATCGAAAAAATCCTGTTGCAGGCCGAAATCCTGGAATTGAAGGCCAACCCGGATCGTGCCGCCGAAGGCAGCGTGATCGAGGCGCGGCTGGACAAGGGCAAGGGCGCCTTGGCCACCGTGCTGATCCGCCGTGGCACGTTGAAGCGTGGCGACATCTTCGTGATGGGCCAGGAATGGGGCAAGGTTCGCGCGCTGGTCGACGATCAGGGTGAGCAGGTGAAGGCGGCGCTGCCCTCGATGCCTGTCGAAGTGCTGGGCCTCACCGGCGTGCCATTGGCGGGTGATGCCGTGATGGTGGTGGAAACCGAAGCCCGCGCCCGCGAAGTCGCCGAATATCGTGCCGGCGTCGCCAATGCCAAGCGCATCGAACAGGAACCGGCCAATCTGGAGACCATGTTCTCCGTATTGCGCCAGGCCAAGGCGCAGGTTTATCCGCTGGTCATCAAGGCCGATACGCAAGGTTCGGCCGAAGCGATTGCCGGGTCGATCAACAAGATCTCGACCGATCTGATCAAGGCCAAGGTGCTGTTGTCGTCCGTCGGCGGCATCACCGAATCCGACGTGACGCTGGCCAAGGCGAGCGGTGCGCCGATCATCGGGTTCAACGTCCGCGCCAATGCCAAGGCCCGCGAAATCGCCCAGCGCGATGGCGTGGCGCTGAAATATTACGACGTCATCTATGATCTGATCGACGAAGTGAAGGCAGCTATGGCCGGCCAGCTTGGCCCCGAACTGCTCGAAAACGTCGTGGGTCGCGCCCTGGTTCTGGAGGTTTTCCAGGCCGGCAAGACCGGCAAGGCGGCGGGTATCCGCGTAACCGAAGGCTTTATCAAAAAAGCCCTTCGCGCCCGCGTCATGCGCGACGATGTCATCATCTACAACGGTTCGATCGCTTCGCTGCGGCGCTTCAAGGAGGATGTTGCCGAGGTCAAATCCGGCTTTGAATGCGGCATCACCATCGAAGGGTCGTCTGACGTCAAGCCGGGCGATATCGTCGAGACGTTCGAGGTCGAAAGCCGCGAACGGACGTTGTAGGCACAGCGCCGCGTGCGCGCCTGGCAAAGCCAAGCGCGCCGACAGGCGCAAGCCCGGCCAGCGAGACGGGCGGCACCAAGCCGCCCGGACTCGTCTGACGTCAGCCGCGGCTTTGCCGCGGCGCTTCGCTTATCTTTCCCAAACCCGCCCCAAAAGACTAGAACCAGCCCATGCCCCGCCAGACCCCCGATGCCCAAGGCCGCTCGATCCGCCTCCAGCGGATTGGCGAACTGGTGCGCCACGCCATTTCCGATGTGCTCGGCCGGCGTGAGCTGCGCGACGATCTGCTGGCGCAAACCATCGTTTCGGTGAGCGAAGTGCGCGTTACCGCCGATCTTCGCCACGCCACCGTGTTCATCAAGGCCCTGGGTGGCGGCGATGACGAAGCCGTGGTGAAGGCGCTGGCCCGCCACGCCGGCTATCTGCGCGGCGAAGTCGCCCGGCAGCTGGCGACGAAGTACACGCCGGAATTGCGGTTCCGCCGCGACGAAAGCTTTGATGCCGGTGCCCGCATCGATGCCATCCTGCGCCAGCCCAAGATCGCCCGCGACCTTGAACCCGAAAACAAGCCACGCAGGCTTTCGGACATCCGCGACGAAGAAAACGAGATGGGCGACGATGGCTGAGCTTTACGTGCCGCTCGCCGCCGGGGCGATGCGGCTGGTGAAGCTGTCCGAGGGCCATCGCGAGGCGCTGCGCGTCGCCTGCGCCGCCGATACGCAAATCTGGGACATTTTCCCCTATTCGATGGCCGGCGCGCATTTCGACGGCAATTTCGATCTGATGCTGAATGGCGCGCGGCAGGTTTACGCGGTGCTGGATGGTGAAAATCTGGTCGGTTGCAGCAGTTTCTACAACCATGACGCGGGAAACCGCAGCGTTGCCATCGGCGGCACCTATCTGGCGCCATCGGTGCGCGGCGGGCCGTTCAACCTGGCGTTGAAGCGGCTGATGATCGAACACGCCCGCGCCTGCGGCATCGTGCGGATCGTCTTTGAAGTCGATGTGCGCAACACGCGGTCGTGCGCGGCGGTGCAAAAACTTGGCGCGCAGCCCGAAGGCGTTATGCGCCGCAACCGCATCACCTGGACCGGCCATGTCCGCGATACCGCGATCTTTTCACTGCTGCCCGGTGAGGAATCGCCGCTGCTGGCCAGCGCGCCGCCATGGCAGGGCAGGTCAGACGCGGTTCAGCCATAGCCTGGCATGGTGGCGGGCATGGAGGTTTCGATGATTCAGTCTCGCCTGACCCCGCTGGCCTTTCTGGCCGCATTTGCCATCGCCGCGCCTGCTGCTGCGCTGGTCGCGCCGCCGGCACCGCGCGCCGCCATCCCCTTTGCCAACAAGGACGGCATATTGGATTGGCAGGTGCAGGATGCTTCGACGGTCTATGTTCACGCGATGGGCGGCAAATGGTATCGCGCCGATCTGTTCCAACCCTGCCCCAACTTGCCGTTCGGCGCGACGATCGGCTTTCGCACCAGCCCGGATGGCAGCTTTGATCGATATTCGGCGATTGTCGTGCGGGGTGTCGATTGCCCGCTGAAGGCGTTGACCGTCGTCGCTGGCCCGCCGGAAAAGCCCAAAAAGCCGGCGAAATAGCCGCGGCGCTTCCCGCCCGGGGATTTCGCCCCTAGGGAGACCGGCGTGGACACCGCCAACAGCAATCCGCCCCTCAACGGCTGGGTCATTCTCGACAAGCCGATCGGGCTTTCTTCGGCACAGGGCGTCGCCGCGGCGAAGCGCATCCTGCGCGGGGTGGGTATCAGGCCGGATCGCATCGGCCATGGCGGCACGCTCGATCCGCTGGCGACGGGCGTGCTGCCGATTGCCATCGGGGAGGCAACGAAATTGGCCGGGCGGATGCTCGATGCCACCAAGGGCTATGATTTCACCATCCAGTTCGGCACGGCGACCAGCACCGAGGATGCCGAAGGCTCGGTGATCGCAACCAGCGACGTGCGGCCCGATGCCGCCGCGATTGCCGCCGTGTTGCCGCGCTTTACCGGGCCGATCGAACAGGTGCCACCGGCCTATTCGGCGCTGAAGGTCGATGGCAAGCGCGCCTATGCGCTGGCCCGCGCCGGCGAGACGGTGGAACTGGCCAGCCGCCATGTCACCATCCATGCGCTGACATTGGTGGCGGTGAAAGCGGACAGCGCCACCTTGTCGGCGAGCGTATCAAAGGGCACCTATATCCGCAGCCTGGCCCGCGACATTGCGCTGGCGCTGGGCAGCGTCGGCCATGTCAGCATGTTGCGGCGCACGAAGGCCGGGCCGTTCCGTCTCGATCAAGCGATATCGCTGGACAAATTCGAACGGCAAGTGCATGGGGCGCAGCTTGAACAGGCAATCCTGCCACTGATGGCGGGGCTGGACGACATCCCGGCCCTATCCATTGATCCCGACGAAGCGGCGGCACTCCGACAGGGGCGCAGGCTTTTCGGGCACCCTGCCAAACCCGGCACCTATCTCGCCTGCCTCGGTACTGTTCCCGTGGCGCTGGTGGAGATCGACCCAGAAGCGGTCCGGGTTCTGCGCGGGTTCAACATTTGATTCAAGGAGTATCCGATGTCGATCACAGCAGAACGCAAGGCCGAAGTCATCAAGGCCAATGCCCGCGACGCCAATGACACGGGTTCGCCCGAAGTGCAGGTAGCCATTCTTACCGAGCGGATCGCCAATCTGACCGGCCATTTCAAGACCCACGCCAAGGATAATCATTCGCGTCGTGGCTTGCTGGTTCTGGTCAACACGCGCCGCTCGCTTCTGGATTATCTGAAGAAGATCGATCAGAGCCGCTATACCGATCTGATCGCAAAACTCGGCCTGCGCAAGTAAGCCGAATGAACGAAGCCAGCGGCCCCCAGAATGTTCTGCGGGGCCGTTTGCTATTTCCGGACACCGGCGATGGTCGCCAGTGCCGGCCCGCTATCGAAGCGGACACGCAGGGAGCGTTGGGGCAATAGGGCCATAACGCCGACACGAAAGACGAAACATGTTCACCATCCACAAACAGGAAATCGAATGGGGCGGCCGCAAGCTGACCCTTGAAACCGGTCGCATCGCCCGTCAGGCCGATGGCGCCGTGCTCGCCACCTATGGCGAAACCGTCGTTCTGTGTGCCGTCACGGCCGCCAAGAACGTCAAGGAAGGCCAGGATTTCTTCCCGCTGACCGTCCATTACCAGGAAAAATATTCGGCAGCCGGCCGCATCCCCGGCGGCTTTTTCAAGCGCGAACGCGGCGCCACCGAGCATGAGACGCTGACTTCGCGCCTTATCGATCGCCCGCTGCGCCCGCTGTTCCCGGAAGGTTTCTACAACGAAATCAACGTGATCGCCCAGGTGTTGAGCTATGACGGCGAAAACGAAGCCGACATGATCGCGATGATCGCGGCTTCCGCTGCACTCACCATCTCCGGCGTGCCGTTCATGGGCCCGATCGCTTCGGCCCGCGTCGGCTTTGTCGATGGCGAATACATCCTCAACCCGACCAAGGCCGAAATCGCCGCCGGTCGCCTCGATCTCGTCGTCGCCGGCACGCATGATGCCGTGATGATGGTCGAATCCGAAGCCAAGGAGCTTTCGGAAGACGAAATGCTCGGCGCCGTGATGTTTGCCCATCGTGGCATCCAGCCGGTGATCGGCGCGATCATCGCGCTTGCTGAAAAGGCCGCCAAGGACCCCTGGGAACTGGCCATGCCGGATAACACCGCCATGCTCGCCCAGATCAAGAAGGCCGTCGGCAAGGACATCACCGCCGCCTACAAGCTGACCGCGAAATCGGCCCGCCAGCAGGCGCTTGGTGATGCCAAGGCCAAGATGAAGCCCCTTTTCGCCGATGCCGACAGCGCCACCCAGCAAAAGGCGGGCAAGCTGTTCAAGAAGCTGGAAGGCGAGATCGTTCGCGGCGCCATCCTGAAGGACGGCAGCCGTATCGATGGCCGCGACACCAAGACGGTTCGCAGCATCGAAGCGATGGTCGGCCTGTTGCCGCGAACCCATGGTTCGGCACTGTTCACCCGCGGCGAAACCCAGGCGATCGTCACGACGACGCTGGGCACCGCCGATTCCGAACAGATGATCGATGGCCTTGATGGCTTGCGCTACGAACGCTTCATGCTGCACTATAACTTCCCCCCATACTCCGTGGGTGAAGTCGGTCGTTTCGGGGCGCCGAGCCGCCGCGACATCGGCCATGGCAAGCTGGCCTGGCGCGCCGTGCATGGCGTGCTGCCGACCAAGGAAGCCTTCCCCTATACGATCCGCGTTTTGTCGGACATCACCGAATCGAACGGTTCGTCGTCGATGGCGACTGTCTGCGGCGCCTCGCTGGCGCTGATGGATGCCGGTGTGCCGTTGGCGCGTCCGGTTGCCGGCATCGCCATGGGCCTGATCCTGGAAGGCAAGGATTTTGCCGTCCTGTCCGACATTCTGGGTGACGAAGATCATCTCGGCGACATGGATTTCAAGGTTGCCGGTACATCGGAAGGCGTCACCGCCCTGCAGATGGACATCAAGATCGCCGGGATCACCGAAGAGATCATGCGCGTCGCGCTGGACCAGGCCAAGGCCGGGCGTGCGCACATCCTGGGTGAAATGGCCAAGGCGCTCGATCACACGCGTGAGGAAATGTCGTCCCACGCGCCGCGTATCGAAACGATGCAGGTGCCCAAGGACAAGATCCGCGACGTGATCGGCACCGGCGGCAAGGTCATCCGCGAAATCGTCGCGACGACCGGCGCCAAGGTCGACATCGAGGACGATGGCACGGTCAAGATCGCGTCTTCGGACCCGGAAAAGATCGCCGCCGCCCGCAAGTGGATCGAAGGTATCACCATGGAAGCCGAAGTCGGCAAGATCTACACCGGCAAGGTGGTGTCGATGGTCGAGTTCGGTGCGTTCGTGAATTTCATGGGTGGCAAGGACGGTCTCGTCCACATCTCTGAAATCAAGAACGAGCGGGTTGCCAACGTCAAGGAAGTGCTGACCGAAGGCCAGCAGGTCAAGGTCAAGGTCCTCGCCGTCGATGAACGCGGCAAGGTGCGCCTGTCGATGCGCCTCGTCGATCAGGAAAGTGGTGAGGAACTGCCCGATACGCGCCCGCCGCGTGAAGGTGGCGACGACCGTGGCCCGCGTTCGGATCGTGGCCCCCGCCGTGATGGTGGCGGTCGTGACGATCGTGGTCCCCGTCGTGATGGTGGCGGTCGTGATGACCGTGGGCCGCGCCGCGACGACCGTGGTCCGCGCCGCGATGGTGGCGGCGAACGTGCAGATCGCGCGCCGCTTGCCGATGCGCCGGAAGGCGGCAGCCTGCCGGACTTCCTGACCGGCTCGCGCGACTGAGGCTTTTGCCCTGACATGAGAAGGCCGCCCCGGTGAGGGGCGGCCTTTTTCATGGGGCGGACTGGGGAGCCGGCGCAGCAGCGTCCGGCAGCGCCATCGCGCATAGTTGGTCGAGATGGGTAGCGATCAGCGTTTCAAGGTCCACCCAGGGGAATTGCGGCCGCGCCAGCAACAGCGCGACCATGCCGTGCAGGCTGGCCCAGGTCGATTGGGCAATCACGTCGCTTTCAGGCTGGCCATGGCCGTGTACTTCGCCGATCAGGCCGTGCAGCACGCCGAACGCTTGAACGCTGGCCTGCAATACCAGGTTTCCCTGGCCCGAAGCATCGTTCGGTAGATCGGCCATGAAGGCGATCCGGTATGCCGCCTCATTCTGCAAACCGAAGCCGATATAGTCGAGCCCGAGCCGGAACAGCCGCTGTGCCGGCGTGCCGGTGCCGGCAACCGCCGCCTGCAGCCGGGCTTGCAGCGTATCGAAGGCGCGAACACAAAGTTCGACGGTGATCGAATCGCGATTGGGGAAATGCGCGTAAAGCGACGGCTGGCTGATCCCCACCGCGGCGGCGATCTGGCGCGTGGTGACGTGGTGCAGCCCCTTGTCGGCAAACAACTGCCGCGCGGCATCAAGGATTTGCTCGCGGCGATGCTGTGTCGTGTCGATCTGAAACGCCATGCCTTCAATCAAGCGACTTGGCAGACGATGTCAACCTATAGCCGATTGACTATCATTGATAGGAAAACGAATCGATGGACATAACACGCGATATTCCATCCACGCGGCCCGCCGCGCCGCTGCCACAGGGCCTGCACTGACTGGGTTTCGCCCCTATGCTGTATTTCCCCAACCAGCCCCGCAACCGCATGCGCTGGCCGTTCATTGCCGGCCGGTCGCGGCCGGCTGTGACGGCAGGTGGCTGCTTGCCTGCGGTGCTTTCGGCAGCGGGCATGCAGTTGTTCGCCAGCATCAACGCCACCGGGCTTTTCGTGTCACGGCCACCTCGCGGCCTAGCTTAAAAAATCGTAATGCGCGGAACTGTCATGATAACCATCTGAAATCGTCATAATCTTTGGGCACGGAGCCGCGTCACCGCTAACCAAAGGCTATACCCGTGAAATTGCGCCGCACCGACGCCATGCTTTTTGCCACCACCATTCTCGCCACGACTATGCTTGCACCCGCCGCACTGGCATCGGAAGCTGCTGCAGAGGCTCCCGCCGGCACCCAAGTGGCGCTGGCCGATGATGCGGAGATTGTGGTTTATGGCCGCGGCGAAACCCGGCAGGTGTCGCAGATCGTGGCGTCCGACCTGGCGTTGACCGCCCCCGGCAGCAGCCCGTTCCGCGCGATCCAGAAGCTGCCCGGCGTCAATTTCCAGTCGGCGGACGCCTTTGGCGCCTATGAATGGTCGGCGCGCATTTCGTTGCGTGGTTTCAACCAGAACCAGCTCGGCTTTACCCTGGATGGCGTGCCGCTGGGCGACATGAGCTATGGCAACACCAACGGGCTGCATATCAGCCGCGCCATCATCAGCGACAATATCGGCACCGTGCGGGTCAGCCAGGGGTCGGGCGCGCTGGGCACCGCCAGCACGTCGAACCTGGGTGGCACCATCGAATTCGCCTCGCGCGCGCCCTCCGATACACTGTCGGTCGTCGGCAATGCGACCTATGGCTCCAACGATACCGTGCGCCTGTTCGGTCGCATCGACAGCGGCGATCTGGGCGGTTTCCGCAGCTATATTTCCTATGCCTTCCTCGATGCCGGCAAGTGGAAGGGCGTCGGCGCCCAGCGCTCGCATCAGGTCAATGCCAAGGCGACCTATGATTTTGCAGGCTCCGGCAAGATCAGCGGTTTTGTCAATTTCTCCGACCGCAAGGAGAATGACTATCAGGATCTGTCGCTCGATTTCATCCGCCGGCTTGGATACAATAACGACAATATTTCCGGCAACTTCGCCCTGGCCCGGCAGATCGCCACGGCCTATCAGACCGGCACCGCCTTCCCGGCGCCCTATCAGACCCAAGACGACGTATATTATGACGCCGGCGGCCTGCGCCGTGACTGGCTGACCGGCTTGAAGGTTGAAGGCAAGCTCGCCGACGGGCTGACCGCCAGCCTGCAAGGCTATTACCACAGCAACAAGGGCCAGGGTTCGTGGTTCACGCCCTATACGCCGTCGCCGGGCATCGACAACCCGATCTCGTTCCGCACCACCGAATACGGCATCTCGCGCTACGGCTTCATCGGCAACATCGGCTATGAAATCGGCCGCAACACCATCGCCGCCAGCGCCTGGTATGAGAATAATGATTTCAACCAGGCCCGGCGATTTTATGCCGTCACCGGGACGACGACGGCCAGCACATCGGCGCTGACCTATCAGAGCAACCCGTTCTTCACCCAATGGTACAACAAGTTCAACACCTCGACCTTCCAGGTCTCGCTGCAGGACACGTTCAAGCTGAACGATCAGTTTTCTGTCACTGCCGGCTTCAAGGGCCAGAGCGTCAAGTTGAAGGCCAGCCAGATCGTCCCCAACACGCTCGCCGTCGGCAACATCAAGAACGAGGATTTCTTCCTGCCGCAGGTCGGCGCGCTGTACCGCATCGATGACGCCAACGAGATTTTCGCCAATTACACCGAAAACCAGCGCGCCTTCACTGCGGCCGCTACCGGTGCATCACCATTCGCCACCACCCAGGCCGGCTTCAACGCCATCCAGGGCAGCCTGAAGCCGGAAACCTCGCGCACCTTCGAGGCTGGCTATCGCTATGGCGAGGGGCCGATCCATGCCGTGCTCGCTGCCTATTATGTCGATTTTTCGAACCGGCTGATCGCAACCAGCGCCGGATCGGGCATTCAGGGCAACCCGACCGTCCTCGCCAATGCCGGCAATGTCCGCTCGCTGGGCATCGAAGCCGGGCTGACCTGGAAGGTAGCGCCGCCGCTGACCGTCACCGCCAGCTACGCCTATAATGACTCGACGTATCGCAAAGATGTCGGGATCTACCTTCTTCGTGGCAAGACCGTCGTCGATAGCCCCAAGCACATTGCCAACGTCGAACTGGCCTATGACCAGAACGGGTTTTATGCCCGCGCCAACGCCAATTACCTGTCGAAGCGCTATTTCACCTACACCAACGACCAATCGGTGCCGGGCCGGGTGATCGTCGATGGCAAGATCGGCTATCGGTTCGAAAAGGGCAGCCGCCTGTTGCAAGGTTTTGCCATCGAAGGTTCGGTGACCAACCTGACCGGCAAGAGCTATGTCGCGACCATCGGATCGAACGGCTATGGCTTTGTCGGCGACAATCAGACCCTGTTGGCCGGCGCGCCGCGCCAGTGGTTTGTCACGGTGCGCAAGGACTTCTGACCAGCGCGTTTCAGCCGATTTGGCGACATCCTGCGTCATGGGGCCGTTCCGAAAGGGGCGGCCCCTTTGCCGTCGGGGTCGCGGCGACGTTATTTCAACCAGTCGTAGCGGCGCGATTGCCGGTCGGCCCCTGCAACCCGCGGGGCTGTGCCATTGCGGGCGTATTGGCCATCGAGCCGGGCGCATAGCCGGCCATAATCGCATTCATCGGCGACGATCCGATCGCCAAGGCGGGCGCGATAGCGGTGTTCTGCGACAGGGCTGTCGGCATGGTCGTGCCAGCGTCGAACAACCTCGATGACCAACCCGACATACGGCTGCACGCCCATTGGTTCGCATTGCGATTCTCTGTAATCCTCCGCCACTGGCAACCCTTTGCAACTGCTCCCGTTCGTCTCTTTACGGCGACACGGATGGGTATTTCAGTGCCGGCGCAATTTTACAGAACAAAGCCCGATGCGAGCCGTCACGCCTGGTCGCCAAACGCCAGGCCCTGAACAAGGCTGCGGACATCGGCGGGCCAGGTGGCAGCGTGTTCGGCAAAACGCGGCTGGTCATCGGCGAACAGGGCGCGCGATGCCTCCTCGAAGCCCGCAAGGTCGCCGGCCAATGCCGCCATGATGCGATAGGCGGCATCGCGTGCGGCGCGGCGTTCGGCGGTGCCGGCCTTGCGGGCCACCTCGACAAGCCGGCGCAGCGTGACGGAGGCGCCGCCCGGTTGCGCTGCCAACCAGTCCCAATGGCGCGGCAACAGGGTGATTTCGCGTGGCGTCACCCCCAGCTTCGGGCGGCCGCGCGCCCGCTGGCGGGGCTCCGGCACGTCGCCGATGCCGGCACGGGCCAGCATTTCGGCGACGCTGCCGCGCGGATCGATATCGACAACGGCGCCGGTGGCGTGGCGGAAAATCAGCAACGGGCCGAGGGTTTCGGCACCAGCTGCTTGCGCAGCGTGCAGCACTTTCGCGACGTCGGCGAGCGTACCAACGGCCAGACACTGCGGACCATCGAAAAGGCTATGGAGGTCATCGGTCATTCCAGTATTTATCCGGATAAAATTCTGCTCGTCAATATTACCCGGATGAAATACGAGCATGACATGAGCATCGACCGCAAAGCCGCCATTGCCAGCTACAAGGAGCGCAAGCCCGCGCCCGGTATCTACGCCATTCGCTGCGCCGCGACCGACGACCAATGGCTGGGCCAGGCACCTGACATCACGAGCATCCGGACCCGCCACTGGTTCAGCCTGAAGCTGGGCAGCCACAGCAACCGCGCCATGCAAGCTGCCTGGAATACCCATGGCGAGGCAAGTTTCAGCCTGGAAGCGCTGGAACTGCTGCCGGAGGAGGACAATCCCGTCACCCTGTCGAGTCAGCTCCGCGACGCGCTGAAACGCTGGCGGGCGGAACTGGGCGCGCCGGCGGCCTAGCCCTCGAAATCAGCGATCGACTGGCGACGCGGACCGATCGTTTCGGGCCGGTTCGTGCAAACCCCGCCTCTTCACGGGGAAAGGCCGCGCCGCTGCGCCCATGATGGCGATTCCGGACGATTTCAAACCTTGAAACGCGACGTACCCTCTCGTCGTCTTTGTCGCAGGCGTCTTTGCATTTTCGCGGGCAATTATCAGCAAGACACCCTATATCGGTCAAAACCGGTATGGGGTTGACCGGGAACAGATCGGACGATGATGCTGAACGGGTTGCAACGGATTTCGATGGGCGGGCGCGATGTCTGGCCCCTGGTCGAGGGTGGCAAGGGCGTTGCCGCCACCAACCATATGTCGTCGGGCGCCTGGGCGCTGGCCGGCGGTGTCGGCACGATTTCGGCCGTCAACGCCGACAGCTATGATCCTACCGGCCGCATCATCCCGCAAATCTATTCGGCGCTGTCCCGCCGGGACCGCCACGAGGAGCTGGTCGAATATGCCATCGAAGGCGCCGTGCAGCAGGTGCAGCGCGCCTATGAAATGGCATCATCGGAACTGTCGCGCGGGCTTGGCGCCATCAACATCAACGTGTTGTGGGAAATGGGCGGTGCCCAGCGCGTGTTGGAAGGCGTGTTGTCGCGTACCAAGGGGCTGGTCAACGGCGTCACCTGCGGGGCCGGCATGCCCTACAAGCTGTCCGAAATCGCGGCGCACCACCAAGTCCATTACTATCCGATCATCAGCAGCGCTCGTGCCTTTCGCGCCTTGTGGAAGCGTGCCTATTCAAAGGCCGCCGAATGGCTGGGCGCGGTGGTATATGAAGATCCCTGGCTCGCCGGTGGCCATAATGGCCTGTCAAACGCCGAGGATCCGCGCGTGCCGCAGGACCCGTTTCCGCGCGTTCGTGATCTGCGCACCACCATGCGCGAATCGGGTATCCCCGATTCGGTGCCGATCGTCATGGCCGGCGGCGTCTGGGCGCTGCGCGAATGGACCGACTGGATCGACAATCCCGAGCTTGGCCAGATCGTCTTCCAGTTCGGCACCCGCCCGCTGCTGACGCAGGAAAGCCCGATCCCGGATGCCTGGAAGCAGCGGCTGATGACCCTGAAGGAAGGCGATATCTCGCTGCACAAATTCTCGCCGACCGGGTTTTATTCCAGCGCGGTGCGCAACCCGTTCCTGCGCCATCTTGAAGAACGATCGGAACGCCAGGTGGCCTTTTCGACCGCCGCGACCGGCGACCATCAGTTCCTGCTCGATGTCGGGGTCGGCCGGAAGAATTACTATGTCACTCGCGACGACCTGTTGCACGCCCGCGAATGGTATGGCGCCGGCTTTACCGATGCGCTCAAAACGCCCGACAACACGCTGGTGTTCGTCTCGACGGCGGAAAAAGCCGTGATCCGCAAGGACCAGTCGGATTGCATGGGGTGCCTGTCGCAATGCGGTTTTTCAAGCTGGGCCGACAATGAAACCAACTCGACCGGCCGACTCGCCGATCCGCGCAGCTTCTGCATCCAGAAAACCCTGCAGGACATCGCCCATGGCGGCGACACCGAACAGAATCTGATGTTCGGCGGCCATTCGGCGTTCCGGTTTGCGCAAGATCCGTTTTATTCCAACGGTTTTGTCCCCACCGTCCGGCAATTGGTCGATCGCATCCTGACTGGGGATTGATTCGCGCCGGGGGACGGCCGACACTGTCGGCATGAGCACAGCGCGGTGACCGTGACAGTGACCGACCTTGCGCTTCGCCTTGCGGCAGCGACGCTGATCGGTGCCGCTATCGGGCTGAACCGCGATCTGCACGGCAAGCCGACGGGTGTGCGCACCATGGGGCTGGTTGCCTTGGCATCGGCGATGATCGTTGCGGTGTCGGATGCCCGCGCTGGCGCCGGCGATGCGACGCGGGCGGTGCAAGGCATCATGACCGGCATCGGCTTCCTGGGTGCCGGCGTGATCGTCAAGGAAAACATCGCGGAACGGATTCACGGCCTGACCACCGCCGCGACGATCTGGTTGACCGCCGCGCTGGGCGTTGCCTGCGGGCTGGGCGAATGGCAGGTCGCGTTGACCGCCACGGGTCTGGCCTTGGGCCTGCTGGTGCTGGGTGGCGCCTTTGAAAAATGGGCGCACAGGCGCTGGCGGCCACCGGCAGACCCGCAACCCGACGATCCCGCGCCGCCATGACGGCGCCGACGCCCCTCATCACCCATGTCGAGCGCATTGACATTGCAGCGCTGCGGCCGACACAATTGACCGTCGGCTATCGCGAAGTCGCGGCCAAGCGCGCCGAATGGCGGGCGCTGTTCAAGCCAGGTGCCAAGGTACGCCGCAAGCATTTCATCGATGGCCATGTGGTGCCGACGGTCTTGGGGCCAAAACGCCGCATTTACGTCGTCGATCACCATCATCTCGCCCGGGCGCTGTTCGACGAAGGCCGGGAGACGGTGCTGGCCGGGCATCTCGCCGACCTTTCGGCGCTGGCCAAAGAGGAGTTCTGGTCGGTGATGGCGCATCGGCAATGGGTTTACCCCTTTGACGCCGATGGCCGCCGCCACGATTTCAGCGCGATCCCCAAAAGCATCGAGGCGCTGGCCGACGATCCGTGGCGCAGCCTGGCCGGCGCGCTGCGCGATGCCGGCGGTTATGCCAAAGATAGCGCACCCTTTGCCGAGTTCCGCTGGGCCGATTTTCTGCGGCGGCGCATCGACGCCGGCCTGTTGGCGGCGGACTTTGCTGCGGCGCTGGCCAAGGCGCGGACGCTGGCGCACCAGGCCGGCGCGGCGCACCTGCCCGGCTGGTCGGCGGCATGACCGATGCCGTGTAACTTTTTCGACAGGCTTGCCGAAATCCTAGGCGTATCGAGAATCAAAAGGTCCAGGGCGCAATGCGCGCGAGATTGCAGCAATGATTGGAACTTCCGCACGGATACTGGCGTTTCCGGCGCCGGTAACGGCGTCTAGGCTGGCTGCCGCCATGACCAAATTGCTGCAAAAGGATCTGAACGGCTGGGGCGCTCTCATGGCGGCGGGGCAGCGCGGCGAGGCAGCGCCGTATCGACGCCTGCTGATGGAATTGCGGCCTTGGCTGATGCGCTATTTCGGGCGTCGGTTGCCGCCTTCATCGGTGGAAGATGCCGTGCAGGACACGCTGATCGCCATCCATCACAAGCGCCACACCTATGATGCGGCGCGGCCGTTCGGCCCATGGCTGGCCGGCGTGGCGCGCTATAAATGGATCGACCGGCTGCGCATTGCCGGGCGTCATGCCGCCGATGAACTGCCCGAATCGCTTTCAACCCCGGACCATGAATCGGCGGTGACCAGCGCCGCGGCTCTGCATGGCTTGATGGCGACGCTGAAACCGGCGCAGGCCGAAGTCATCCGGCTCGTCAAGCTGGACGGGCTGAGCATCGAGGAAGCCGCCGCGCGCACCGGGCAATCCGTCGCGCTGGTAAAGGTCAACATTCATCGCGGCCTGGGGCGATTGGCCCGACTTGTCGAAAGCCATGCCGATGCAGACTGAATTCGGGCAGGCCGACCCGCTGATCGATGGCCTGATCGCCGATTTGCGTCCGGTTTCGCCGCGCCGCTGGGGGCGTGAATCCTTGTTGCTGGCCGGCATAGCCCTGGCCGAATTGCTGCTCTACGTCCGTCTCGGCGGCGTTCGGCCTGACATGCCGCACGCCATGGCCGAAGCGGCCTTCTGGTGGAAATCGCTCAGCATCAGCAGCATCGCCCTTCTGGCTGCAGCGGCGGCGCTGTTGTCGCTCGATCCGGCGGCGAGCGGACGACCGTTGCTTTCCCGCTTCTGGCAGGGCGTCGGGCTGGCGCTTTTGCTGACGCTGGTGACCGGGCTGATGGTCGAACCGGGGACGCGCGAAGGCGCCGGCCTTGTCGCCCGCCTGCAATGGCGGGAAGGGCTGGATTGCCTGATCAGCGTCGCGATCCTGTCGATCCCGCCGATCATGGCGCTGGGCCTGTTGATGCGGCGCGGCGCCAGTGTGCAGCCGGCCCGCACCGCACTGGCGGCTGGACTGGCCGCGGCGGCCTTTGGCGCCTTTGTCTTTGCCTTCCATTGCCCGCACAATGATGCGCTTTATGTTGCGGTTTGGTACGGCGGCGCTGTCGCCGGCATTGCCGTTCTGGCGCGGCTCATCCTGCCGCGTCTGGCGAGGTGGTGACATGACCGAAACGCCGGCTGCTGATATCGCGATGCTCAGCCCGGCGGAATGGGGCAGCTTGCTGGCGCCCGAGCCGCCGCCGCTGCAACACATCGATGGCGGTGCGCTTTGCCATTGGTCCGGCACCGCGCCGATCATGCGGCAGCCGCCGCTCGATCACCACTATCTTGCCATGCATCTGGGGGGCCCCAAACGGGTGCGCCGGGACGGCGAGGGGCCGACCGTGCAGCGCGAAGTGGCCGTCGGATCAATTACCGTCGTGCCGGCGGGATCGGCCTTTACCTGGGCAACCAGCGGGCCGATCGAATATGCCCATCTTTACATCGCGCCGCGTCGGCTCGATCGAACGGTGCGCAATATCTTCGATCGTGACCCCGGCACCATCGCGCTTCTGGCGCGGATCGGCTGGGAGGACCCGCTGGTCAGCGCGCTGATGCAGGCGATCATCGATCCGATGCTGGACGGCAACCCCGATGGCAGGCTGGCGCGCGACAGCTGGTATGAAGCCTTGCTGGCACGGCTGGTGCAGGCCGGATCGAGCCTGTCCACCGCCACTCCGCGCGCCCGAAACGCCTTGGCGCCGCGCACCCTCGCCCGACTGAAACAGCATATCGACGCCAATCTGGCCAATGAAGTGACGCTGGACCAGCTTGCCGCCGTCGCCGGCCTGTCGCGATTTCACCTGTGCCGGGCGTTCCGCGAAACCACCGGCTTTCCACCGCACGCCTATCTGACCCGGGCGCGGCTGCAAAAGGCGAGGCAGCTTTTGCGGGCCGGCAACTTGCCGATCCGCGAGATCGCGCGCCTGTGCGGTTTTGCCAGCCCGAACCAGTTCGCCACCAGCTTTCGCAAGCATATCGGCAGCACGCCTTCGGCTTACCGCCAGGCCGGCTGACGCGGCTGCGTCGCGCAGGCGCCGCTGTCGACGGGTAGTTCGAGACTTTGTCGCCCGGCCACCGCCGCGCGCAACATCGCTTTCCCCGGGCGTCGCACACCGATTAATCTCCAAATGGTGACTGCCGGATCGTCGCGGCCCCGGACATTCCTCATCTCGCCAGCACAAACAAAAACGGCGGACCGGTTTGCACCAGCCCGCCGCCATTGGTTGCCGCAGTTCGGCGTTACTTCTTGGGCGCGGCCATGGCGTCTGTCTTCTTGACCTTGGCCATTGGCTTTGCCATCGCATCATCCTTTGCCATCGCATCATCCTTTGCCATGGCGTCATGCTTTGCCATCGCATCGTCCTTGGCCATAGCGTCATGGTTGGCCATCGCATCGTCCTTGGCCATCGCATCATGTTTCTTGCCGGTCGCCATTGCATCACCAGCCGGCGCTGCGGCCAGTGGTGCTGTCAGCAGGGCAGCGGCAGCAAAGCCAGCGGCGATCATCGAGACATTACGGAAATTGATCATCGGAAATTCCTTCACGCAGCGCCGCCATGCAGGGACAGAGGCAGGCGTCGACGGTCCCCGGCCGCGGCGGCGAACCGGACGGGAAACGCGCGGCGACCGTGAAAAACCCTAGCTGCGGGCGGCCGCGAGAATGACGCCGCCCGTGCCGGCCTGGACCAGCGCCGCTGTCTTCAGCCCGGCCAGCTTTGCCGCCGGCAATTTGAAGCTGGTTTCGCCGCCCTTCCAGCTGCCGAGCTTGATCAGCTCGCGCACGATGTTGCGATGGGGCAGTGTCCGGCCGCCGTTTTCGCCGGCCCTGACCGCGACATCGATGGCGCGCGGATCATAGCGCACCAGCCAGATGTCCGCCGGCCTGGCGGTCGTGCCGCTAACCTTCACCACATCGCCGGCGATATCCACCACCGGCCCGGCGGTGCCACGGTCGGTTCGGGCGATCAACGCTTCCAGCGGCTGCAGCTTTGAACCGACGATGTTGGTGCGGCCGTTGATGACCACTTGCGGCGTCCACACCTGGTCATTGCCAAAGGCATGGGCGTAATCCCACTGCCGGCTGGTGAACTGCGGCTGGGCAAAAATATCCTTCCAGCCGAGCCCGTCCCAATAAGTGACGGCAAAGCTGAGCGCGAGCACATCAGCCCGTTGCGACAGCGCATTCACATTGGCGTTGGCCGGCGGGCAGGAGGAGCAGCCCTGTGACTGGAACAGCTCGATGACCGTCGGATGCGCAGCGTCGGCGGCCTGGGCCGCGGGGGCGAATGCGGCGGCGGCGGCAAGCGCGGCGATGGCGAGGCGAGCGGTGGACATGGGCGAAACCTTTGCGGACGCGAGGGTGATGCCGGGGAGTTCGCTTGCGCGGCGAGGGAGGTTACATGTGGGGGTTATTGCGTCGGAGAAAGCGAAGGGCACGGGCAAAGCCCGTGCTGGCGTCGGACGGGTTCGGCGGGGTTCCCCGCCGCCCCGCCGGCCGGGCTTGCGCCTGTCGGCGTGCAGCTTTGCTGCCCGCCGCGGCGCTACGCCCACCCCTCCAGCACCTGGTCCGGTGGCCGATGCCCATCCGCCCACACCCGGATATTGGCGATCACCTTTTCGCCCATCGCCTGACGCCCTTCGAACGTCGCGCTGCCCATGTGCGGCAACAACACCACGCCCGGGAGATCGAGCAGGCGCGGATCGATGGCCGGTTCGCGTTCGAACACATCCAGCCCCGCCCCGGCGATGCGGCCGGCGGCCAGCGCCTCGCACAGCGCGTTTTCATCGATGATCTCACCGCGCGCCGCGTTGATGATATAGGCCTGCCGCTGCATCAGCGCGAATTGCGCCGCGCCGATCAGGTGATGGGTGTCGGGCGTGTGCGGGCAATTCAGCGTGATGATATCCACCCGCGCCAGCATGGCGTCGAGATTTTCCCACCAATTGGCTTCGAACTCGGCCTCTACCTCCGGCGGCAGCCGGTGGCGGTTATGGTAGTGTACCGTCAGCCCGAAGGCCCGTGCGCGGGTGGCGACGGCGCGGCCGATGCGGCCCATGCCGATGATGCCCAGCCTTTTGCCGGTGATGCGATGGCCCAGCATGCCGGTTGGTGCCCAGCCGCGCCATTCGCCCGATCGCACCAGCTTTTCGCCCTCCGCCAGCCGGCGCGGCACCGACAGGATCAGCGCCATCACCATGTCGGCGGTATCATCCGTCAACACGCCCGGCGTGTTGGTGACGACGACATTGGCGGCCCGCGCCGCGGCCAGATCGATATGATCGACACCGACCCCGAAATTGGCGAGCAGTTTCAGCCGGCCGGTTTCGGATGCGGCCGAAAACACCGCCGAATCGATTTCGTCCGTCACGGTGCCGACCAGCACGTCGCAGCGCCGCGCCGCATCGGCCAGCGCCGCCGCCGACATCGGTTCATCGGTCAGGTTCAATTCGACATCGAACAGTTCGGCCATTCGCGTCTCCACCGCCTGCGGCAGACGCCGCGTGACGATGACCTTGGGGCGCGGGCGGACGGATGAGGGAGCGGCCATGATCGACAGGGTTGCCCCGCGCCGCCGGGTGCGTCAAGACGCTGTTGTGCACGAATCCATTTGCCCCTCCCCTTATGCACGCCGCACCCGCGCCGTCTGGTGCGCCTCGGTCGCTGCGTTGCTGGCGGGCGGCCCGGCGATTGCCGCCAGCGGCGAACGCGCCGATGGCACCACGACATTCCCGGTGCCGCGCTTTGTGTCGCTCAAATCCAATTCGGCGATGATGCGCACCGGGCCGGATGACCAGCGGTTCCCGATCGTTTTCGAATACAAGCGCCGCGGCCTGCCGATGGAGATCATCCGCGAATATGGCATCTGGCGGCAGGTGCGTGACCCCGATGGCCAGATCGGCTGGATGAACAAATCGCTTTTGACAGGCGAGCGCGACGGCTTTGTGATCGGCGGCATCCGCACGCTGTACACCTCGCCCGATCTGCAATCCCGCGTCGCCTGGCGGATCGAACCGGGCACGGTGGTGACGATCACCCTGTGCGAAAATGTCTGGTGCCGCGTGTCGAACGGCGGCCGGTCGGGCTATATTTTGCGCAACCAGATCTGGGGCACCTACGCCAACGAGACCATCGGCGGGTAAGTCGCCAAGTGGATCCCGGCGCCGCCATGTGCAGCGCCGGGATTATCGCTTTCGGGCTCAGACCTTGCGGGCCCGCAATTCGTCACGGATTTCGGCGAGCAGCGCTTCGGTCGGTGTCGGGCCGGCGGGGGCGGCGGCTTCGGCCGGCTTGTTCATCTTGTTGGCCGAGCGCACGATCTGGAAAATCACAAAGGCGATGATCAGGAAATTGATGACCGCGGTCAGGAACGCGCCATAGCCGAACAACGCAACGCCCGCCGCCTTCAGTGCCGCATAGTTGGACAGCGAGCCCGTATAGCTGGCCGGAATCGCGCCCAACACGATGAACTTGCTCGAAAAATCAGCGCCGCCAGTAACCAGCCCCACGATCGGCATGATCAGATCATCGGTCAACGACGTGACGATCTTGCCGAACGCTGCACCGATGATGACCGCCACCGCCAGATCGAGCACATTGCCGCGAGCGATGAAGGCCTTGAACTCCTGAAACATGCGTAACCCCTGTTGTAATCGACCAACACGCATTATCTACGCTGTCCGTGCCGCCGGCGACAATGAATTATGCCGGCCGCATGAGTGTGACTGTGGTCGTTCTTCGCCCGGCGTTTCGGCGCCGGTTTGTTGATAAGGGACATGACATGGGAATTTTTGCTGCCCGCGCCGCGCGCATTGGATTGATTGCCGCCACGGCGATCGGGCTTTCGGCCTGCGGGGTCAACTCGATCCCGACCAAGGAAGAGGCCGTGAAGGCAAAATGGGGCGATGTGGAAAACCAGTATCAGCGCCGCGCCGACCTGATCCCCAACCTTGTCGCCACGGTGAAGGGTTTCGCCGCGCAGGAAAAGGACGTGCTGGAAAGCGTCACCAAGGCCCGCGCCAGCGCCAGCCAGATCACCGTCGATCCATCCAAGCTGACCGATCCGGCGCAGGTTGCCGCCTTTGAACAGGCGCAGGGCCAGGTCGGCAGCGCGCTCAGCCGGCTGCTGGTCACGGTGGAAAAATACCCCGACCTGAAATCCAACGAAAATTTCCTGCAGCTCCAGTCGCAACTGGAAGGCACGGAGAACCGCATCACCGTCGCCCGCCGCGATTACAATATGGCGGTGCAGGATTATAACACCGAAATCCGCACCTTCCCGTCGATGGTCGCCGCCAAGGTGATCTATGGCTCCAAGCCGATCGCGCCCTTCAAGGCGACGACCGTCAACGCCAATACGGCGCCGACAGTCGCCTTCTGATCCGCCGGGCGGCGGCTGCGTTGCACCGCCGCCCGGTCATCGCCCGTTCTGGCGCAAGCCTGGGGAGTGAAATGACCATGGCCGCCGGCCACGCCCGCACCACGTCCCGCCCGTACAGCATCGGTTTGCTGATGACGGTGATGGCCGCGGTGTGCCTGCTGTTGTCCGCCCTGCCGGCGCTGGCGGCGCCGGCCTTTCCGCCGCTGGCGGGCCGCGTGACCGATGCCGCCAACATCCTGCCCGCCGAAACCGTCGCCGCGATCGATACGCAACTCGCCGATCTGGAAAAAACCACGTCCACCCAGCTTGTGGTGGCGACCGTGCCCGATCTGCAGGGGCTGGAGATCGAGGAGTATGGCTATCAGCTGGGCCGCGCCTGGGGCATTGGCCAAAAGGGCACCAACAATGGCGCCGTCCTTATCGTCGCGCCAAACGAACGCAAGGTGCGCATCGAGGTCGGTTATGGCCTGGAAGGCGTTTTGACCGATGCGCTGACATCGCAGATCATCCGCCGCGATATCATCCCCTATTTCAAGGCCGGCGACATGGCCGGCGGCGTGCAGGCCGGTGCGCAGGCGCTGGTCAAGCTGCTGGCACTGCCGCCGGGCGAACAGGCGCAGGCGGCACAGGCGGCAGCGTCCGAACAGGCGCAGCGGCAACGCGGTGGTGGTGGTGGCTTTGGCACCTTTGTCTGGATCCTCATCATCGTGCTGTGGCTGGGGTTTTCCATCGCCCGGCGGCGGCGCGGCTTTGGCGCCGGGCCGCTCATCCACTGGGGCCCCGGCGGCGCTGGCAGGGGCGGCGGCGGCGGTGGCGGCGGCGGCTTTGGCGGCGGTGGTGGTTTCAGCGGCGGCGGCGGCAGTTTTGGCGGCGGCGGATCGTCGGGGAGCTGGTGATGCTGTTCACCGATCCCGATCGCGACCGCATCGCCGCTGCCATTGCCGCAGCCGAACTGCACACCGCCGGCGAAATCGTGGTGATCACCTCGTCCGAAGTCTATCGTTATACCGCGACGGCGCTATCGGTAGCGGCGTTGCTGGCGCTGGCGGCGCCGTTCATCGCGCTGAAGGCCGGGCTGTCGCCTGCCGCACTATTCCCCAGCTGGGATGCCATCGAGCCGCTGTTGCGCGAAACCCGCGACCTGGAAATCCTGCTTGCCGGCCAGGCACTTATCTTTGCCGCAACGCTGGCGCTGCTGCATTTCACCCGGCTGGCGCGGCTGTTGACGCCCAAAGGCCTGCGCCATGATCGCGTCCACCGCGCCGCCGTGACGCAATTCCGGGCGCGCGGTTTCGATGCGACCGAGGCGCGCACCGGCGTGCTGATCTATGTCGCCGAACCGGAACATATTGCCGAAGTGATCGCCGACACCGGCATCTATGCCAAGGTGACACCGGACCATTGGGGTGCCACCATCGGCGCGCTGTTGAACGGCATCCGGGCCGGCAAGCCCGCCGATGGCATGGTCGAGGCCATCGGGTTGGCGGGCGGCGTGCTGGCGGCGCATTTCCCGCCGCGCGAGGGCGACATCAACGAACTGCCGGACCATCTGATCGAGATCTGATCCCGCGTAACGCGTCGCCTTGGGGGCTGGGCGATGGCCGCGTCGGGCGTCAGTCCCGGCGCGCGGTGAAAACCCAGGCCGGCGGCCAGTTCAACGCTTCGAACCGCACCGACACTGCACCGAACCGCCGGCCAAGCTCGCCAAGCCAGCGCCGTGAATATTGATAACCGACCAGCGGCGCGCCGGGTGCCAGCGCGCGTTCCGTCGCCGCCAGGATGCGCAGCCGCACGCGCGGCGGCATGATCGAGAACGGCAGGCTGGACACCGCCGCATCACAGCCTGCAATCCCGTGCAGCGCCAGCACCGTTTCAACAGATTCGGCCGAACCAGCGACCACCGTCAGTCGGGGATCATTGATGGTCCGGCGCAGGAAATCGACAAACTCGGGGTTGGTTTCAAAGGCGAACAGCCGTGCGTCGGGCGCCATGTGCGCCAGCAGCGCCCGCGTCACCACGCCGGTGCCGGGGCCGAATTCGACGATCGTCTGCCCGGGCCGAAACGCCAGTTCGGCAAGCAGCCGGCGCGTCAGCCGCGCCGAACTGGGGATGACCGAGCCCGTCGCGCGCGGGTTGGCCAGAAAACTGCGCGCAAACAACAGGCGCGGCCGCACCCGCAGCCCGACCTCGACGGCGTCGATCACTGGAATGACCGCGCTCAGGCGGCGGCGCTGGGGCGGGCGGCGGCGCGCTTGTGCCATTCCGGCAGCCAGGTGGCGGCGGTGGGCATCGGCTGGCCGACGCTGGCGCCGAATTCGACAAAGGCCAGCAGCATGATGTCGGCCAGCGTGAAGCGATCGCCGCATACCCAGGTACGGCCCTGCATCAAGCCATCGAGCCACATCATCTTTTCCTGGCCCATCACCTTCAATTCGGCAGCGGCTTCGGGGCTGAACAACGACATGCGGCTGGCGAAAAGCTGGCGGCCTTCGGTGGCGCGGAACGATGTGGTTAGCGCTTCACAGATCGCCAGATCGATGCGGCGCACCCACATGCGGGTTTCTGCACGCTCCGATGGCGTGGCGCCGATGATCGGATTGGCCGGGTGAATATCTTCCAGATATTCGACGATGGTGGTGATTTCGGCGATGACGCTGCCGTCATCGAGCTGCAGCGCCGGCAGGCCGCCCGTTGGCACCATCGCCATATAGGCTGGCTGGCGGTTCTCGCCGGCCATCAGGTCGACGGTCACGGTATCGATCGTCATGCCCTTTTCGGCCATGGCGATGCGGACCACGCGCGGATTGGGCCCGATCGAATCGTAATACTTCATGCGTCACTCCCGTGCTGCCGTTGTTGCACAGCCTGGCATAGTCATGCGCAGCGATGGCGGCGGCGTCAATCATTCCGCCGCCGCCATTGGCCCGAATTAACGCGGAATATAGCGCCGCCGACGATTCTGATCGTAATAATATTCCCTTCCGTCCGGCTCGTAATAATAACGCCGACCGCGGCGGTCATCATAACGGTTGCGATCATCGGTAACGACGCCAACGACCGCACCGGCCGCCGCGCCAAGCGCCGCGCCCGCCACCACATTGCCGGTCAGGGCACCGACGATGGCACCGCCGGCCGCACCGATGGCAGCCCCCTTTAGTGGCCGCGACGCCTGCTGGTTGCCGTATCGATCGGTCGTGCAGGCGGCCAGCGACAGTGTCGCCGTTGCCGCCAGAAGTGCCGTTTTCAATTTCGTCATGCAACGCTCCTCAAAAAACACGCAAAAACCGTAACGATCCGCCCTGCTGATGGTTCCCTTCAAATCGCCGCGCGCACCCGATCGATGGCGCGCATGGAGGCCAAGGGATCGTCCGGCGGCAACGGGAACGGCACCCCGTCCAACAGGGCAGTCGCGACCGCCGCCAATTGCGCATCATAGCTGCCCGGCCCGGGCACCGCAAAGCGTTCGACACTCGCGCCGGTCGTCAGTTCGATGAAATGGCCGCGCTGCGGGGCCAACGGGTTTTCGACCAGCATCGTGCCATCGGCGCCCGTCACCCGCATCCGCGCCCGGAACGGCGCGGTCATGTCGGCGGCGACCGTCGCCACGACGCCGCCCGCCATTGTAAGTGTCGCCGTGAATGCCGCGTCGGCCCCACGCTGCCGGCGCATCGTCGCCGCTGTCACCGCCAGCGGTTCGCCGGCAATGGCGCGTGCCCAGGCGATCGGATAGATGCCAAGGTCCATCAGCGCGCCGCCGCCAAGCCCATCGTCCCAGCGGAATTCGTCCGCCGCCGTGCCGACGGCTACGTCGAAAACCGCGTCGATGGTCCGCAATGCCCCCAGCCGCGGCAGCAGCCCTGCGATGGCCGGCCAGATGGCGTGATGGCGCGAATGCATCGCTTCGAATACCGGCACGCCCGCCGCCCGTGCCTCGGCCAACAGCAGCGCAGCCTCGCCAGCATCGAGGGTAAAGGGCTTTTCGACGAGCAACGCCTTGCCCGCCGCGATCGCCAGACGGGCGTGCTCCAGGTGAAACCGCGGCGGTGTCGCCACATAGACCAGATCGATTTGGGGGTCTGCCGCCAGCGCCGCATAGCTGTCGTGCACCCGGGGAATGTCATGCTTTGCCGCATAGGCGCGCGCCCGCGCCGGGTCTCGTGCCGACACCGCCACCACCTCCACCCGCGCATGCAGGGCGGCGGGCGCGATCATCGCATAGGTGGCAACCCGCGCCGCACCGATGATGCCGACGCGCAGCATCATCGGGCCTGTTGTCCCGCGCGAGTCATGTCGCCAGTTCCCGCGCGCTTCACAACGCGAGTTCCCGCGCGGTGCGCGCCTGTTCCTCCGCAGTGATCGGCCAGCCACGCACAATCGCTGCCGCCGCCAGCGCGAGCAGGATCGGCGGCCCGATGAACAGCGTCTCCAGCCCGGTAATGGCGCCAGGCGTGTTGGCGGCGCCCAGTTTGGGCACAAACCCGATGGCGTCGAGCACGGCATAGCTGACGCCGACCGGCACTGCGTACCCAAGCTTTTGAACGGCGGTGAGCGCTGCATAGAACAGCCCGGTGCGTTCCTCGCCGGTGCGCAGCGTTTCGGCATCGGACAGATCGGCCAGCATGGCGCGCAGCAGGAACGCCGGCGCCACGGCAGGGATGCCGGCCAGCGCCATGCCAAGCGCCGCCAGCGCGAACCGCTGCCCCGGAATGGAGAGGACGCCGAATTGGAACACGCAATACATCAACAGCGCCCAGACAATGGCGCGATGCTTTGAAAGCCGCCGTGCGAGCCGCGCCCAGACCGGCGCCGCCAGCATCCCGGCGCCGAAATAGAACAGCAGCAACGTGCTCGATTCCGCCGGTGAATAACCACGCGCCGCTTCAAAGAAGAAGACGAACATCGCACCGGTCAGCCCCGGCGCCATGCTGGCCAGCACATCAACCAGCAGCAGCCGGCGCAGCAGCGGCAGTTTCAAGACGCCGATGATATCCGACAGATGATGCTTGTCCCCGCCCAGCCGCGCCCGTTCGGGCACGAACAGCAGCGCCACGATCACGGTCAACGGCACGCCGATCACCACTACCCAGCCCATCGCATGGATGCCCACCGAAGGATCATCGCTGCCGGCAAGGCGCTGCGCCAGCGGCGGCACCGCCAGGATCGACAGCAGCCCAAGCAGGTTCATCGCTTGCCACCAGCCAAATATCCGCGAGCGTTCGTGATAGTCATCGGACAGCACCGCCCCCCATGACGTGTGCGGCACAATGGTGGCAGAAAAACCCAGGTACATCAGCAAAAGCCCGGCGAAGGCCATGACCGGCGTAATGCCGGGGCTGGCCATGAAGGCGGCATAGACGCCAACCGCCATCAGCGCGGCGCCACACGCCATCCAGGGCCGGAACCGGCCAAAGCGCGTCCGCGTACGATCGAGAAAATGCCCGATCAACGGATCGAACGGCACATCGACAAGCCGGATGGCGAAGAACAGAAAACCGACCACCGAAAGATCGAGCCCCAGCGTGCCGGCATAATAGGGTGGCAGATAGACAACGACCGGCAGGCCGACCGAGGCGATGGGCAGGCACGGGAGCACGAAAGCCGCCAATGTCCGCCGCTTGATGGTCACGCATTCACTCCCCTCCGGCCGCGCCGGCTATTTTTGCCATCATGGCTTGGCCCAGCCCGATTGCAAGCGCCTGCCGGCCCGTTTGGGCCCCTGAAACAGCTAGGGTCGCCGCCGAAAGCACACGCTTGTGCCGCCAAACTTCCGTATTATAAGGCT
Source organism: Sphingomonadales bacterium (assembly GCA_038217075.1). Classification (GTDB taxonomy): domain Bacteria; phylum Pseudomonadota; class Alphaproteobacteria; order Sphingomonadales; family Sphingomonadaceae; genus Sandarakinorhabdus. Next base: position 5,005 of record JBBQPR010000030.1, on the reverse strand, counting down.
GACACACCCACAAGATTCTCGGAGTTGCGAACATGCGTTTTTCCCCGATCCGCGCCCGGTTGCTGTTCGCCGTCGGCCTTGCCGCCCTGATCCCGGTGCAAATCGCCCATGCCAGTGCCATTGCCCAGGCAGCGGCGCCGGCCACCGCGCCTGTGCAAACCCCGGCCACCGCGCTGCGCGCCCTGTTCGTTGCCAGCGACGAAGCCAGCCTGAAGCGCAACCCCATACAGGCCCTGTTCCGCGGCGACATGCGCTATGCCGATGAATTCGGCGATTACATCACCGATGCCTATATCGCCCGCGAAAAAGCCGCAGGCGAGGCCGATCTGGCGGCGCTGGCCAAGATCGATCGCAGCGCGCTCAATGCCGATGATCGAATTTCCTATGATGTCTTCAAATACCAGACCGAAATCGGCCTGAAGGGCTTTGCGCCAGACCTTTTGAAGGCGGTGATCGATCGCCCGATCGACCATTTCAGCGGATTCCAGACCTTTGTGCCCGACCTGTCATCGGGCGAAGGCGTCGCACCGTTCAAGACCGTCGAGGATTACAACAACAACCTCAAGCGCCTCGCCGGCTATATCACCTATATCGATCGCGCCATCGGCCGCATGCAGGATGGCCTTGCCGCCGGCATCACCAACCCCAAGATCGTCATGCAGAATGTTGTCGGCCAGCTTGATGCGCTGTTGCCCGCCAAGGTCGAGGACAGCGTTTTCTACAAGCCCGTCACCAAATTTCCGGATTCGATTTCGGCGGAGGACCGCGCCCGCATCACCGCCGCCTATGCCGCCTTCATCGCCGAAGACCTGAACCCGGCGCAGGCCAGGCTGCGCGATTTCATCAAGAACGACTATCTGCCCAAGGCGCGCGACACGGTCGGCCTTGGCCAGATGCCCGGCGGCCCGGCGCTGTACCGCTATCTCGTTGCCCAGACGACGACGACCGACATGACGCCGGCGGCAATCCACCAACTCGGCCTGTCCGAAGTGGCACGCATCCATCGCCAGATGGAAAAGGTGATGGCCGAAACCGGCTTCAAGGGCACATTGCCGGAATTCTTCACCTTCATGCGCACCGATCCGCGCTTTGCCCCGGCCAGCGTCGATGCCATGCGCGATGCGTTCTTCGCCATCGACAAGCGCGTATTGACGACCGTCGACCGCGATTTCGCGATCGTGCCCAAGTCACCGCTCGAGATCAGGCCTGAACCTGCCTACAAGGAAAAGACCGCCGCCGGCGGCGAATATAACCAGGGCACACCCGATGGAAAGCGCCCCGGCATTTTCTATTACAATGCCTATGATCTGCCCTCCCGCTTCACCTGGGGCTATGAAACCCTGTTCCTCCACGAAGGCATCCCGGGCCATCATTTCCAGATCAGCCTGGCGCAGGAAAATGAATCACTGCCACCGTTCCAGCGTTTTGGCGGCAACACAGCCTTTGTCGAAGGCTGGGCGCTTTATGCCGAAAGCCTTGGCCCCGAACTCGGCTTCTTCACCGATCCCTACCAGATGTACGGCCATCTGAACGACGAGATCCTGCGCGCCATGCGGCTGGTCGTCGATACCGGCATCCATTCCAAGGGCTGGAGCCGCGAAAAGGCGATCGCTTACATGCTCGACAATTCGGCAATGGGCAAAACCGATGCCACCGCCGAGGTGGAGCGCTATATCGCCATCCCGTCACAGGCATTGGCCTATAAGGTCGGGCAGCTGACCATCCGCCGGCTGCGCACCAAGGCCGAAAAGACGCTGGGGCCAAAGTTCGACGTCCGCGATTTCCACGCCCAGGTGCTGATGTCCGGCGCGCTGCCGATGGCGGTGCTGGAAAAGAAGATCGACGATTGGATCGCCCGCGGCGGCGGCAAGTAACGGTCAGGCGCGGCCTTCCAGAAACGCCACCATTGCCGGGGTGGCGCTGCGGTCCTGCAGCATGAACAGATGGCCGCCGTTGAAAAAGCGTAAGGCCGCGCCGGGGATCTGCATGACAAGGTTCAGCTGCGTCTGCGGCAGCGCGATGCCATCGAATTTGCCGGCGGCGATCAGCGTCGGCGCCCTGACCGATGGCAGGCGATCCCAGGTGTCATGGCCGACGCGCGCCGCCAACTGGCGCCGCGCCCCCTCGCGGTGGCCGGGTTCATCGGCATAGGGATCGGCAGCGGCCATCGCCACCGTCATCGCATGTTGATCGGGGTTGGCCGCCGCCCAGGCCGCGTCCATGCGCGTGTCGGAAATCGGCAGCATGTGGCGGGCACGGGCCTCGCCCTGCAGATGGTCGATGCTGTGGAAGGGAAAGCTCGATCCGCCGGCACCGCCCGGCGACGTGCAGGCCAGCACCAGCCGCCTTACCCGCGCCGGATGTCGCAACGCCAGTTCCTGCGCCACCATGCCGCCGAAGGACACGCCGATGACATGGGCGCTGTCCAAGCCCCGCGCATCCAGCAACGCCGCCGCATCATCGGCATAATCGGCCATGGTGCAGGGCATATCGGGCTTGTCCGATTGGCCCAGCCCGCGCTGGTCATAGGCCAGCACGTCGAACGCGCGCGGCAACGGGCCATCAAAGACATTGGGCTTGTTGCGCAGATCGCCGCCGGTGCCGGAGATGAACAACAGCGGTTCGCCACTGCCGGCGCGTTCAATCCAGTGGCGCAGGCGGGGCGTATCGACAAAGGCCATGGCGGGGTTCCTGTGCAGGCGCAGCGCCGGCCAATGATCCTATTCCAGCGTGCCGAACGCCTGCAACCGCCGCGCCAACGTCTGCGCCGCATCGGCATTGCCGACCTTCAACGCCGCCTGCAACTGCACACCCTGCCCGCGCACCAGCGCTTCGAAACCGTCGCGTGCCGCCATCTGGCCGACGCCCTGCAACGCCTGGCTCGCCTTTGCGGCGTTCTTCTTGTCCAGATCGAGCAGGGTCAGCGCATAGAGCGTGCGATAGACGGGGTTGCCCGGCTCCAGCTTGATGGCGCGCAGGTAACCAGCATCGACCTCATTCGATTTGGCACCCACCGTCATGCCGGCCAGAAAGCCGCCCAGCGTGGCGATGGCGCCGCCGTGCCAGCCGGCGACCGCCGACCAGGCCAGCGCCGAATCGGGATGCGCGGCGCGCACCGCTTCGAAGCGCCGGCGCGCGTCCTTGGCAAGGCCGGGCGATTTGGTCAGCTTGGCGCGATAGCCGATGACCACCGCCTTTTGCAGTTGCGCCTCGACGCTGCCCGGTGCCTTGGCCAGCGCCTGATCGAAATCCTTTTCGGCGGCACCGACCAGATCGAGCGCCCTGCCCTTGTCGCGCACCGAATAGGCCGCCACCGCCAGTTGCGCACGACCGGCCAGGATCAGGCTGGCAGGCGTCGCTTCGGCACGGCCTTGCGCCATTACCGCCGGCCATTGGCCCTGCCGAAAGGAATCGGCGGCATCGGCAAGCGCCGGGCTGGCCGCGCCGAGCAGCAAAGTAGCAAGCAACAAACGCATCAACTGTCTCCAACACCAACATCGGTCGCCGCCCCCGCGAGCGCCGAGGCAATCAACGCCCGGGTTTCGTCCAACCCATATAGTGCGATGAACGACCCCATGCGCGGGCCCTGCGACGATCCGATCAACACCTCGTACAGCGCCTTGAACCAGTCCCGCAGGTTTTCGAACCCGGCGGCCTTGCCGGCTTCATAGACTTCGAACTGATAGGCTTCGGCATCGGCACCCGGCCCGACCTTGGCCAATCGCGCATCGAGATCGGCGAGCGCCACCGCTTCTGCTGGCTTCGGCGCACGGCGCGCGAGGCCCGGCACCACGAAATCCCGGGCATAGCGCGCCGCATGATGCACCAGGCGATCGAGCATCGGGTGGGTTTCGGGGCTGGTCCCCGGGGCCTGCCGCGCCACAAAGGCCCAAAGCCGCGCCGGATCATCGGTCGCCGCCACCGACGCAAGGTTGAGCAGCAGCGAAAAGCTGATCGGCAGGTCGGCTGCCGGCGGCGCGCCCTGATGGATATGGTGCGCCGGGTTGCCAAGCTGCTGTTCAACCGGCTGTTCGGGATATTTGCCCAGGAAATCGCCATATTCGTCGATGGCGCGCGGGATCACGTCGAAATGCAGGCGCTTTGCCTTGCGCGGGTTCTGGAACATGTACAGCGACAGCGATTCCGGCGGGCCATAGTCCAGCCATTCCTCGATGGTCAGGCCATTGCCCTTGGACTTGGAAATCTTCTGCCCTTCGGAATCGAGGAACAGCTCGTAATTGAACCCGGCCGGCGGCGTTGCGCCCAGCACGCGGGTGATACGCCCCGACAGCATCACCGAATCGATCAGATCCTTGCCGGCCATCTCGTAATCAATGCCCAGCGCCACCCAGCGCATCGCCCAATCGACCTTCCACTGCAGCTTGCAATGGCCACCCGTCACCGGCACCGTGACGGTTTCATTGGTGCCGGGCCGCACATAGCCGACAGTGCCGGCGGCGACATCGCGGGCGACGATCGGCACCTGCAGGACGATGCCGGTGTCGGGATCAATCGGCAGGAAAGGTGAATAGGTGGCGCGCCGTTCCGGGCCGAGCGTGGGCAGGATCACGTCGATCACGGCATCATAGTTCGCCAGAACCTTCAACAAGGTTTCATCGAACATGCCGGATTTATAACATTCGGTGGACGACATGAATTCATATTCAAAGCCAAACCCGTCCAGAAACGCCCTGAGCCGGGCGTTGTTGTGCGCCCCGAAACTTGAATGGGTGCCGAACGGATCGGGCACCTGCGTCAACGGCTTGCCCAGCGCCGCGGCCAGGATTTCGGGGTTGGGGATGCCATCGGGCACCTTGCGCAACCCGTCCATGTCATCCGAAAAGGCGATCAGCCGGGTCTTGACGCCCGGCGCCATCGCCTCGAACGCCCGCCGCACCATCGTCGTGCGCGCCACTTCGCCAAAGGTGCCGATGTGCGGCAGGCCCGACGGGCCATAGCCGGTTTCAAAGATCACCCCGGCGTCCGGAAAGCCATCGGGATAGCG
>JBBQPR010000029.1:0-34619 GCA_038217075.1 Sphingomonadales bacterium | reverse complement strand
CCTATATCGCGGGTGCCTTTGAGCACCCGCTACGGCTCGCGCCGGATCACTCGACGCCGCAATTGCATGCCGAATGCGCGCGCGGCGCGCTGGCGGATGCAGGGCTGACGCTCGCCGATGTCGATGGCTATTTCTGCGCTGGCGACGCGGCCGGGTTCGGTGCACTGTCGATGGTCGACTATCTCGGCATCAAGCCACGGCATGTCGACAGCACGGAAACCGGCGGATCATCGTACATCCTGCACGTCGCCCATGCCGCAGCGGCCATCGCCGCCGGCAAATGCTCGGTAGCGCTGATCACACTCGCCGGCCGGCCCCGGTCGGAACCATTTGGCGGCTTTCGCCCGGGCGCGCCCGAAAGCGGCTTCGACAATTTCATCAGCGTAACAACCGCAAGCAGTTACGCCATCTGCGCCGCCCGCCACATGCATGATTATGGCACCACAAGCGAACAACTCGCCTGGATCAAGGTCGCCGCTTCCACACATGCCCAGCACAACCAGCACGCGATGCTTCGCGATGTCGTCACCGTCGCCGATGTCATCAATTCGCCCATGATCGCCGATCCGCTGCACAGGCTCGATTGCTGTGTGGTTTCAGACGGCGGCGGCGCATTGGTCATCGTCGCGCCCGAGATCGCCCGCGCGCTCAAACGCCCGCTGGTGGCGGTGCGCGGCGCCGGGGAAGCGCTGAAAGGCCCCAATGGCGGCCGCAACCTCGATCTCACCACCTCTGCTGCCGCGCGCTCGGGGCCGGCCGCCTTCGCCGAAGCCGGCGTAACCGCCGCTGATATCAAATATGCCTCGATCTACGACAGCTTCACCATCACCGTGCTGATCCAGCTTGAAGACCTGGGCTTTTGCGCCAAGGGGCAGGGCGGGCGTTTCGTCGCCGATGGCAACCTGATTTCGGGTGTCGGCAAGCTGCCGTTCAACACCGATGGCGGTGGCCTGTGCAACAATCACCCGGCCAACCGCGGCGGCATCACCAAGGTGATCGAGGCCGTCCGCCAATTGCGCGGTGAGGCCCATCCGGCGGTGCAGGTGCCCAATTGCGACCTGGCCGTGGCCACCGGCATCGGCGGCTCGCTCGGCATCCGCCATGGCGCCGCCACGGTCGTGCTGGAACGCCAGTGATGGAGCACGCATGATGGCCGAGCCCCGCAAGATCCGCGCCCCCGAAATCAACCCGGAATCACAGCCATTCTGGGATGCCGCAACCGATGGTCGGCTGATGATCAAGCGCTGCACCGCCTGTGGCGAGGCGCATTATTACCCGCGCACCTATTGCCCCTTTTGCGGCTCGGGCGACACGGTGTGGGAACAAAGCCAGGGCCTTGGCGCGATCTACACGCTGTCGACGATGCGGCGCGGTCCCAACGCGCCCTTCACCCTTGCCTATGTCACGCTCGACGAAGGCCCTTCGATGATGACCAACATCGTCGATTGCGACCCCGATACGCTGGCAATCGGCCAGCGCGTCATGGTGCGCTTCATCCCCAGCGATGGCGGCCCAGCCGTTCCGATGTTCACCCCTTTGCCGTTCCCGACCGGAGATTGACCATGGCAAGCGTCGCAACAGCCCCGAATGCCGACCCGCTGGATGCGTTCCGGCAAGAGGCACGCGACTGGATCGCCGCCAACTTCCCGGCGTCCCTGCGCGACAAGGCCGGCGCCATGATGTCCCCCTATGGCGCCGACAGCGCCGGCGCTGATGGCACTGCCTGGCGCAAGGCGGTCGGTGCCAGGGGCTGGGGCACGCCGACATGGCCGAAAGCCTATGGCGGCGGTGGCCTGTCGCGTGCCGAAGCCGCCGTGCTCAACCAGGAAATGACGCGCGCCGGGGCGTGGAGCCCGATCGGCGGCATGGGCATCATGATGTTCGGGCCGACGCTGCTCGAATATGGCAGCGAGGCCCAGAAACTGCGCCACCTGCCGGCCATCTGCACCACCGATATCCGCTGGTGCCAGGGCTATTCGGAACCCGGCGCCGGGTCCGACCTCGCATCGCTGCAAACCTTTGCCGAGGACATGGGCGACCATTATGTCGTCAATGGCCAGAAAACCTGGACGTCGGGCGGGCAATGGGCCGATTGGTGCTTTGCGCTGGTCCGCACCGACAAGACGAAGAAACATGAAGGCATCAGTTTCCTGCTCATCGACATGAAATCCCCCGGCGTGACCGTGAAACCGATCCGCATGATTTCGGGCGTTTCGCCGTTCTGCGAGACGTTTTTCGACAATGTGAAGGTGCCCAAGGAAAACCGCGTCGGCGAGGAAGGCCAGGGCTGGACCATCGGCAAGCGGCTGTTGCAGCACGAACGCACCAACATTTCGGGCGGCGGCGGCCGCATGGCAGCGGCGATGGCGCAATCGCTGGTCGAACAGGCCAAGGCGTCATTGGGCACCGATACCGAAGGCCGCATCGCCAATGCCGAACTGCGCAGCCGTATCGCCAGATTCGAGATGGACTGGCGGGCCTTCCTGCTCACCACCGCGCGCGTCACCCAGGAATCCAAGGCGGCGGGCGGCGTTTCGGAAATCAGCTCGATCCTCAAGACCGTCGGCACCAGATTGGTGCAGGAACGCGCCGAACTGATGATCGAAATCGCCGGCTTGCAGGGACTGGGCTGGGAAGGCGACGGCTTTTCGGCGGCCGAGCTTGCCAATGTCCGCGGCTGGCTGGGCGGCAAGGCCTCGACCATCTACGGCGGCTCCACCGAAATCCAGAACAACGTCATCGCCAAGCGTATCCTTGGCATGCTCGACCACCAATAAGGCACGGGGAAACACGATGGCTGTGCTCAGCGACGAACAGACCATGCTGCGCGACATGGCGCGCGAATGGGTGAAGAACGAAAGCCCGATCGACGCCTTCCGCACGGTGCGCGACAACGGAGCGCCCGCCGGTTTCGACCCCTCGGCCTTCAAGGCGATGGCCGAAATGGGCTGGACCGGCATTGTCATCCCCGAAGAATTCGGCGGCTCCGACTTCGGCTGGCTCAGCCTTGGCCTTGTCGTCGAAGAAGCCGGCAAGACGCTGACCGCAAGCCCGCTGGCGACGTCCGCACTCGCCGCCACCGCAATCGTGCTCGGCACCAGCGCCGGGGCCATGGCGCAATGGCTGCCGGGCCTTGCATCGGGGGCAATCCACGGCGCGCTGGCCATCGATGAAGGCCCGCGCCACGACCCGGCAGCGATCGCCACCACAGCCACCAGGACCACCGATGGCTGGACCATCGATGGCAGCAAGGCCTTTGTGCACGACGCGCACGGCGCCGCCCTGCTCATCGTCGCGGCGCGTGGCCCCGATGGTATCGCGCTGTTCGCGGTGCCCGCCGACGCGCCCGGCATCGCGCTGGACGCCCGCAAGCTCACCGATGCCCGCAGCCACGCCAACGTCACCCTCTCGGGGGTCAAGCTTCCAGCCACCGCACAGCTCGGCGATGGCGACCTGCTCGACCAGTTGCTCGACCGCGCCCGCATCCTTACCGCCGCCGAAATGCTCGGCATGGCCGAACACAGCTTCGGGGTGACGCTCGATTATCTGAAGCAGCGCGTCCAGTTCGGTCAGATTCTGTCGACGTTCCAGGCGCTGCAACACCGCATGGCCGAGCTGTTCACCAGGATCGAGCTGATGCGCTCGGTGGTGGAGGCCGCACTCACCGCACTCGACAGCAACAGCGACGTACCGGCGATGGCCTCGCTGGCCAAAGCCACGGCAAACGACGTGCTCCACCTGGTCAGCCGGGAAGTCATCCAGTTGCACGGCGGCATCGGCATGACCGACGAATATTTCATCGGCTTTTACATCAAACGCGCCCGCGTGCTCGAAAACGCCTGGGGCGCGGCCTCGTTCCACCGTGACCGATACGCGCGGCTTGCCGGCTATTGAGCCTTTCCGAAATCCCCCAAGCCTTTGACGATGACGGCAGTGATCCCCGGCTGACGCCCGATGACCATGCCAATGATCGGTTTGTCGCCGACAATCTAAGGCGCAACTTCATCGGCAACTTCGGCCATGGCATGCTCGGCATGACCGGCTTTCGGCTGGTCAACGCGCCCACCTTCGTGCCGGCCTATGTCTTCATGCTGACGGGCTCGCCGATGATGGTCGGCCTGTCGCAGGGCCTGCAGCAAATCGGCTCGGTGCTGTCGCCGCTGCAAAGCGCCAGCGCGATCGAGGACAAGGAGCGCATCCTGCCCAATGCCGTTCGTACCGGCGTGCTGATGCGCGTGCAATTGCTCGGCATCGCGCTCTCGGGCTGGCTGTTATCAGGGCCATGGCTGGTCGCGGCGCTGCTGCTGTTCCTGTTCCTGTTCGGCTATTTCAACGGCGCCCAGCGGGTCATCTTCCAGATGCTGATGGCCAAGGTCATCCCGCTGGCCCAGCGCGGCAAGCTGCAAGGCTATCGCAACCTTGCCGGCGGCGCGATCGCTGCGGCGCTGTCATGGTGGGCGGGCAGCACGCTGATCGCCGGCAATGTCTTGGGCAATGGCTATGCGACGACGTTCATGCTCAGTTTCATCCTCACCAGCCTCGGCCTGGCTTTCCTGACCGCGCTGATCCGTGAGCCCGACAGCCACCGGCGCCGCGCACCTATGAAACTGCGCGAACGGCTGCGCGAACTACCGCAACTGCTCCACGACCGCAGCTATAAATTCTTCCTTGTCGCGCAATTGTTGACCACGGCGGGCCGCATGGCGATGCCGTTCTGCATCCTGCACGCCGGGCAAGTGACGGATTTGGATGGCCACGCAATCGGCCTGCTCACCTTTGCCTATCTGGGCGCCGATACGCTTTCCAATCTGGTCTGGGGCGCGCTTGGTGATCGCAAGGGTTTCCGGCTGGTGTTCGCGCTGGCGCTGGCGATCTGGGTCGCCGGTTTCGGGCTGATGCTAGTGGCGCATGACCAGTTTGGCTTCGTCCTTGGTTTCGTAACGCTTGGTGCCGCCAGTTCGGGTTACATGATGAGCGCGCAAACCCTGGTGCTTGAATTTGGCGAGCATGAGGACATCCCCATGCGGCTGGCTATTTCGACAACCGCCGAAACTTCCATCGCCTCCATCGGACCACTGGTCGCCGGCGGGATCGCGACGCTGTTCGGCTTTGCGCCGCTGATCGCCGCGTCGATGGCGTTGCTGGGCTGCGCCCTGCTGGCGCTGCTGCTGCTTGTCGAGGACCCCCGCCACCGCAAATAGGGCGCAAAGCCTGCGCAAACCTGTCAGTTCCGACCGGCAACTTCTCACCGGTCCGGGCTTAGGCTGGGCACCAAGCAAACGGTCCCAGACCAACCGGGCGTATGGGGAGCAATGCGCATGTTGAAGCTCGTGGCACTATGGTCAGCGCCGAAATCCGAGGATCTGGCGGCGTTCGAAGCCGCCTATTGCAACGTCCACGCACCACTGGCGCGCGCCTTGCCGAACCTTGCCGGCCTCGACACAATCCTCGCCGCCAAAGGGCTGGAAGGGTCGCCAGCGCCCTATCACCGCATCGCCGTGATGATCTGGCCGGACCAGGCCGCCTTCGATCGCGACGAAAAAACACCGGAATGGACCGCGCTGCGCGCCGATGCCGGGCAGATGATCGAGCGTTTCGGCGTCTCGCTGACGTCGACCATGGGCCAGGACGGCTAATCGGCCATGGCAATTCTCGTCACCGGCGGCACCAAGGGCATCGGCCTTGCCATCGCGCGCCGTTTTGCCAAGCCCGGCACCGATGTCTTCCTGAATTTCAGGGCGGATACCGCCGCGGCTGACAAGGCCAGGCTTGAAATCGAGGCGGCGGGTGCCCGCTGCCACCTCATCCAGGGCGATGTCGGCACGCCCGGTGGCGCCAAGGAAGTGGTCGCCAGCGCCGCAAGGCAAACCGACCAGCTCGACCAGCTGGTCCATTGCGCCGTCAAGGTCATTCCCGAACCACTGCTACGCATCGACCCGGCGGCGCTTGCCGATGCGATCAATCTCAACGGCACCGCCATCGTCTACCTGGTGCAGGCGGCCCTGCCGCTGTTCCGGCCCGGCAGCACGGTGTTCTTCCTGTCCAGCCGCGGCAGCCGGACGCCGCTGCCGAATTATGCGGCGGTCGGCGCCGGCAAGTCGCTGGCTGAAAGCCTTGTCCGCTATCTGGCGCTGGAACTCGCGCCGCTGGGCATTCGCGCCAACTGCGTCGCCCCGGGCGCTGTCGATACCGAGGCGCTACGCCAGGTCTATGGCGATCGCACCGATGAGATAATGCGCCAGTCAGCGGCGGCCAATCCCAGCGGCCGCAACGTCGTCGACGATGATTATTGCAGCCTTGTCGAATATCTTGCCAGCCCATCGGCGGCGATGATTCAGGGCCAGGTGGTGTTCGTGACCGGCGGTTCCTATCTAGCCGCATAGCGGCGGTTCCTATCTAGCCGCATAGCGGCGGGCCGATTGTCGCCGCCCCGTGCCAGTCATTTGCGTAGGTCGACAGTGCAGCATGGCTGGTGCAGCATCCGGTGCAGCAATAAGGGCCGTAACATCGGCCGTTTTCGGGGGATGATGATGCGTCATTCAGGTCATATCGCGCTCGCAGTCGGCATCCTGGCGCTCGGCGCCTGTTCGGATGGCGGAAAGGCCCCGGTAGCGGCTTCCGCATCGACCGCAAAGAACGCCAATGTCGATGATGCGCGGCTGCTCGCCGCCGACAAGGATGGTGCCAATTGGCTGTCATATGGCCGCACCTCTGATGAGCAGCGGTTTTCGCCACTGACCGACGTCAGCGACGCCAATGTCGATAAATTGGGGCTGGCCTGGTCTTCCGACCTCGATACGGCACGCGGGCAGGAAGCAACCCCGATCGTCGTCGATGGCTTCATGTATGTTTCGACAGCGTGGAGCATGGTGAAGGCCTATGACGCCGCCACCGGAAAGCCATTGTGGGCGTATGACCCCGAAGTGCCGCGCGAAAAGCTCGTCGATGTCTGTTGCGATGCGGTCAATCGCGGTGTGGCTGTCTACAAAGGCAAGGTGTTCGTCGCGACCATCGCCGGGCACCTCGTCGCGCTCGATGCCGATACCGGCAAGGTCATCTGGGACAGGATGACCATCCCTGTGGATTCGCATATGGCGATCACCGGCGCGCCGCGCATCGTCAAGGGCCGGGTGCTGATCGGCGCCGCCGGTTCCGAATATATCACGCGCGGCTATCTGGCGGCCTTCGACCCCGATACCGGCAAGGAAGCCTGGCGTTTCTACACCGTGCCGGGAGACCCTGCAAAGCCGTTCGAGGGCAAGCATCTGGAAACCGCCGCCAAGTCCTGGAGCGGTGAATGGTGGAAGCTGGGCGGCGGCGGCACCGTCTGGGATTCGATCACCTATGACCCCGAAACCGACCTTGTCTATTTCGGCACTGCCAATGCCGAGCCGTGGAACCCGGCGTTCCGCAACACCAAGGAAGGCGACAATCTCTACACCGCCTCGATCGTCGCCATTCACCCCGATACCGGCGAATATGCCTGGCATTATCAGGAAACGCCGGAAGATCGCTGGGATTTCGATTCTGATCAGCAGATCATCGCTGCAACCATCCCGGTGAATGGCCGACCGCAGAGGGTGGTCATGCACGCGCCGAAAAACGGCTTTTTCTATGTGCTCGATGCCAAGACCGGCAAATTCCTGTCAGGCAAACCGTTCGTGACGGTAAACTGGGCCAATGGGCTGGACCCGGTGACCGGGCGCCCCGATGTAAGGCCCGAGGCGCGCTATGACGTGACGGGCAAGCCGTTCCTGTCGCTGCCGAGCGCCACTGGCGGCCACACCTGGAATCCGATGTCGTACAGCCCCAAGACCGGGCTGGTCTATATTCCGGCCAATGAATCGGCGTTCCTCTATGCTGGCGCCGCCAAGGACTGGAAACCGACCAAGATCGGCTTCCAGCTAGGCATCGACCTGACCGCGACAGCCGCATCGATCGATCCCAAATCGGCAGCGACGGCAGCAAAGGCCAACACCGGCTCGCTCATCGCCTGGGATCCGGTGGCGCAAAAGGCGCGCTGGACGGTGAAGCACCCCGGGCCATGGAACGGCGGCACGCTGGCGACAGCCGGCAATCTGGTGTTCCAGGGCACGGCGGGCGGTGATTTCCGCGCCTATGCGGCGGACACCGGCAAGCAGCTATGGTCCTTCCCGACGCAGACCGGCGTCATCGCGGCGCCGATCAGCTATTCGGTAAACGGCGTCCAATATGTGGCGATCCTGGCTGGCTGGGGCGGATCATGGGATCTGACGTCCGGCGATGTGTCGCGGCAGACGGGGCTGGTGCGCAACATCAGCCGGATGTTGGTGTTCAAGGCCGGCGGCACCGCAACGCTGCCGGCACCGCCGCCGATGTCGAAGGCGGTGCTCGATCCGCCGCCGCTCACCGGCACCGCGCTGCAGGTCAGCGATGGCGCCGCGCTTTATTCCAACAAATGCATCTTCTGCCACGGCGTCGCCGCGGTCGCCGGCGCGCTTGTCCCCGATCTGCGGCACTCGGTGGCGCTGGACAAGCCGAAACTCTGGCAGGAAATCGTCCATGACGGGTTGTTGAAGGAACGCGGCATGGTCGGCTGGGCCGCCGAATTCACACCGACGCAAATCGAGAACATTCGCCACTATGTGATCAGCCGCGCCAATGACGACAAACGCTTCGAAACCAAGGCGAAAGCGGAGGTGAAGGCGGCAGGCTAGCATATCGTGCCGCGTTGCGGACGCGGCTCAACCCGCGCCGGTGAGCAGCGCTTGGCGCAATTCCCGCTTGAGGATCTTGCCGCTGGCGTTGCGCGGCAATGCGTCGACAAATACGATGTTCTTCGGCACCTTGAAACTGGACAGATGGGCGGCGCAATGGTCCCGCACATCGGCCGCGATCATCGCATGGCCGTCACGCAACACGATCACGGCGGTAACGGCTTCGATCCATTTCGGGTCAGGCAGGCCGATCACCGCCACCTCGCTGATTGCGGCGTGCTGGTACAAAATTTCCTCAACCTCGCGTGAGGCGACATTTTCGCCACCAGTCTTGATCATGTCCTTCTTGCGATCAACGACCGTGATGTAACCATCGGCATCACAGACACCCAGATCGCCGCTGTGGAACCAGCCACCTGCAAAGGCTTCGGCTGTCCGGTCGGGATCGTTCCAATAGCCGCTGAGCAGTTGCGGCGACCGATGCACGATTTCGCCGATCTCGCCTGGCCCGACCGGCTGCATCGCATCATCGACGATCCGGGTTTCGACATGCAGCGTAGGGCGGCCGGCAGACCCCAGGCGCAGCGCGTGCTCATCGGGAAACAGGATCGTCGCAACCGGCGCGATCTCGGTCTGGCCATACAGGTTCCACAGCCGCAGCTGCGGCAATCGCTCGCGCAGTTCGCGCAGCACCTCCACCGGCATGATCGAGGCGCCATAATAGCCCTTTTGCAGCGCCGACAGATCGCAATCGGCAAACGCCGGGGCGCGCAGCAACGAAATCCACACCGTCGGCGGCGCGAAGAACGAGGTGATGCCATGCTGCACCAGAAGGTCGAGCACATTGTCGGCGGCCGGTGAACCGGTAATGATGTTGCGGGCACCGACGTGCAGCGCCGGCCCGATCATGCAATCAAGCTGGGCACAGTGAAACAGCGGCATGGCGTGCAGCGCCACAGTATCGCGGGTCCATTCGCAATCGATGATGCAGCTTTGATACTCCCACAAAACGCTGTTGTGCGACAGCATGGCGCCCTTGGGCCGCGATTCCGTGCCGCTCGTATAGACGATCTGCAGCAAATCATCGCCGCAGCGCACTTCGGGCGGCAGTGGATTATCGCGCAACAGCGACGACCATGATGGCACATCAGGTGGCGGCGGCAGGGCTTCGCCATCGATACCGAACACCTGTTCGACCCGCTCACCTCGCGCGGCTATCGCCGTCGCAATCGAGTGGCTATCGGCAAACAACAGCCGCGCACCCGAATGATCCAGAATATAGCGCACGTCATCGACGTTGAGCATGAAATTGATGGGGACAAACACCGCATCGGCGCGCGCAATCGCAAAGCGCAGCGCGATAAAGGCGTGGCTGTTGCGCGCCAGAATGGCGATCCTGTCACCCGGGACGACCCCGATTTCACACAAGCCTGCGGCGAGCCGATCGACCTCGCGGCAGAAGACGGCATAGGTCCAGTTCACATCGCCACAGATGATCGCGGTCTTGTCGCCGTGCCGCGCCGCCGCGCGGCGCAGCATCGCCGACAGGGATTGCGACCGCGCTCGGGCGATCAATGGATCAAGTGCAATCCCGGTGTGGTTCAACGGCATGATCGGCCTCCCGGCTGGCGAGGGAGCAGACGCAGGCGACAATGGTCGGCAAGCCGCAGCGCGCGTTGCCGACCAAGCCATCCTATTGCCAGCGCACCCGCAACGACACCCCATAGGTCGCCGGTTGGCCGGTCGCCTGGGTGATGATGTCATTGTACGAAATCACGTTCTGCACGTTGAATTTGTTAAAGACATTCTTGCCCCATGCCGAAATCGTCAGTCTTTCGCCAGGAAAGTTGTAGCCGATCCGGGCGTCGACGAGCGCATAGCCTTCGATCCGGAATGGCACACGGTTGAGCCAGCGGTTGACGCCATTGTCGGGAATCTGCAGGTCGCTGCCGCCGATATAGGCATCGACATAAGTGCGGTAGTTCACGGTGCCGCCGACGAAAAATTCGCCGCCGGTCGCGGTCGGAATACGGTAATCGACATCGCCGACCAGCGACCATGACGGCGCGAACGGCAGCCGGCTGCCGGCAAAGTCCTTTTGCGCCCCAAACACGGTGATCCCCGAATATTCATCGACCTTGGTCTTCAGGTAGCTCGCCGATCCGGTCAAAGTCAGGCCGCGCATCGGCCTCACCGACACATCGGCTTCGATGCCGAAGATGTGCGATTTCGGCACATTGTCGAGCCGCTGCAGCAACCCGAACAGCGCCGTGTTGATCGTGCCTTGGATCTGCTTGTCCCGGTAGTCCTGGTAAAAGATCGCGCTGCTCAGGCTGATCGCATTATCAGCCAGCTTGGTTTTGATGCCGGCCTCGTACGATGTGACCGATTCCTGCTTGGCGGGCAGAAACACCTGCTGCGTCGAACCAGTAATTACCGGGAACGCGCCCGCCTTGAAGCCGCGCGAGATATTGGCATAGAGCAAGGTATCGGCGCTGATCTTGAAATCGATGCCGGCCCGCCAGGACACATTATCCTCTGACAAGGTGTAGCGGAAAAGATCGCCGGGCAGGTTCTGATCGTTCAACGAATAACAGTCACCCGGCCCCAGTGGCACCGTCTGGCCGGCAAGAATCTCGCCCAGCAGGGTGAAGAGTGCCGACAGATTTTGATCGCCCGTGGTGTCGGAATTGCACATCGTGTTCTTGTTGTTCGACTTGGTATACCGCACACCGGCCTTTAACGTGAGCCGATCGGTCAGATCATATTCGCCATTGGCAAACACGGCATAGGTGTTGATCCGGCCCTTGTTCTCCACGGTTGAATCATGGATGAAATTGGTCCCCGCGTTGCTGAGCGAATTGTCGCCGTAGGTGATGATCTGCAACTGATCGACATTGCTGTGATTGTAGTTCGCCCCCAGCGTCCAGCGGAAGCGCGCGCCGACGGCCGAGGCGTTGGACAGCCGCACTTCCTGGTTGAAATCAGAAATCGTGCCATCGTCGCGCGGGTTGTCGACCAGTTCATATTGCGACCCGTCGAGATCGAACGACATATGCTGTGTCAGGTGGTTGTAGGTTGTGATCGAGGTCAGGGCGATATCGTCCGTCACCTCGAAATCGGCGCGCAGAAACGCCTGGAAAAGCCGGCGGTCGCCGGTCGGCCGCGGGTTCAGGGTTGGCGATTGCAGGGCATTGCCAGCCCGGCCGGTGTTCGACCAATTGGCCGCCCGCAGGTTCTGCGGCGCCAGCGGCGCGTTGAGTTCTTCAAAGCTGGGCGCCGCCGGGTTCGATGGCAGCGAAGCGATAATCTGCAGCGCCTGCGGCTGCGACCGATCGATCGATCCGTTGATGTTGAGTTCGAACTTCAACCGATCCGAAGGCTCCCAATCGGTGATCAGCCGCGCCGCGATGTAATTCTGCTCGCCGTTCTTGTCGGGACGGGTGAAATTATACTGCCAGGCATCGCGGTGCGCCGCATCGATGGACAGGCGCATGCCAATGGTATCGCTGATCGGCCCGCTGATATAGGCGCTGCCATGCACCTCGTTGAAGCGGCCATAGTCGAGGTTGAAGCCGGCCTGCAGTTCCTTGGTGGGCTTGTTGGCGACAAAGTTGATGGCACCGCCAGTCGAGTTCTGCCCGAACAACGTGCCCTGCGGCCCCTTCAGAACCTCGACGCGCTCAAGGTCATAGAGCGAATGCCCCGCCAGCACCGGAAAGGGCATTGGCGCCTGATCGACCGACAGACTAACCGCGGGATAAACCCCGAGCGAATCGGCGTTGAAACCGATGCCGCGAAGCGTGAACACGGGCGTACCATGGGTCGAGGGCGCCAACGCCAGGCCGGGAACCGCCCGGGCCAATTCGTCGAGCTTGATGATGTTGCGCTTTTGCAGAAGACTCGTATCAAACGCGGCAACGCTCGCTCCAACCTTGCTGATGCTCTCGTCGCGCTTGTTGGCGGTGACGATGATTTCACCGTCGGCGACCTTCTCGTTTTCGGCAACGGCCGCGAAGGCGGGATAAGCGGTGCCGACAAGGCCTAAGGCCGTCGATGCAACCAGAACAACGCGCTGGACGGTCTTCATTTCCCTCTCCCTTGAAGTGTCGTGACGTTTCTTTTTTTAAAATCTGGGTGTGAATTACGCTCCGCTCGTGCGGCATGTTGCGCAGCAATCCTGCTGGCAACGCCGACCTGATCCTTCAATTAGGAGGCCATGCGCCTCACCATCGAACAATAATGGCCACTGCAGGCAAGCTCTTGCGACGGGACAAGCCGGGCGGCCTCGGTTTGGCGATCAATATCGCAACCCATCCTCGCAACATCCTGAGCCTGTCCATTTTCAGGTCCTCATCGAATCGGCAAACAGGCTGATCGCGCGCCGCATGATGCGATCGGCGCTCGGAAATACGCCGCGCATCGTCGCCAGCCCATGGATCAGACCCCCGGCCTCGATGGCGTGCGTTTCCACACCGAGCCGCACAATGCCGGCCGCCAGATCTCGACCCTGGTCACGAAGCGGATCGAACCCGGCCGTTACCACCACCGTAGGCGGCAGTGCGGCCGAAAGTGGGTGCAGCACAGGCGACGCCGCGATGCCCCTCACGACCGCAGCGTCGGGAAAATAGTCGCCAATGAAACGGTCCATCAGCTTGCGATCGAGAATATAGCCGGCTGCGAAATCCTTGTAGGAGCCATGATCGGGACTCGTGCAATCAACCAGCGGATAAATCAGCAACTGCGCCAGGACATCACCAGCACCCAAGGCGCTGGCCAAATGCAGAGCAAGGTTGCCGCCGGCGCTATCGCCTGCAACGGCGAGCCCGGTGACGGCCGCCTTCAGCGCCGGGGGACTGCTCTTGATGTAATGCGCTGCAGCAAGGCAATCCTGGTGTGCTGCGGGAAACGGATTCTCCGGTGCCAGCCGATAATCAACCGCGACCACCCGCAGGCCGGTGACCGCCGCAATCAACGTACAAAGCGGATGATGGGTGTCGAGATCCCCGATAACCCAGCCACCGCCATGCATATAGAGGATGACAGGGCCAGCCGTCGCGGCCGCAGGGAAATAGGCCCGCAACCGGCAGCCCGCACCAACGAAATCTGTCGACCGCACACCGGCTTCGGGCGGCGCATCGAACAGCGCTCCCATTTGCAGATAGGTTGCGCGCATGTCGGCCGGGGACATGTCAGCCAGATGAGGGCCATCCTGTTGAGCAAGACCGGCTAGCACCAATGCGGCTTCTGGCAAGACTATAGTGGCATCCGTCATGTCACGGCCGCAGGTTCGCGCGGCAGACTTTGCGGGCCTGCGTCATGGGCCCCCAAATCCATAGGCATTTGTTGCGGCTCACCAGGTGCAGCATGTTTTGGCGGGAGAGCAATTTTTACCACGGTAAGTTCATGTTAAACCACATTTTCCTGAGCTTCCCTTACTCGATCTGTAACAAATGTGGCAGCTTTCGGGGCATTGCGCCATGACACCGCGCGCCAAATAATTGACGCATATGGCCATCGGCCGCTACCGTTGGCGCAATTCGCTGCGAAGCAATTGTGGGGAGGCAAGGCGTCATGGACTCCAACGCACTCTATGCGGCATTGCCAGATCTCAGCGCGCGCATCATGCACAACACATTGGTTAATGATCTCAAGGTCAACTGGGATTCGTTCTGCCGAAACAGCCATATCCGTCCGGTGAACCTCGATTACCAGGCAAGCGAGTTGCTCGCGCAGGAGGAGATGTTGCTGCAACAAGGCTTTGCCGAATGTACGGCAAACATGCCCAACATCTGGTTTGATGTCGGGTTGCGTTATCGCTCGATCAAATACGGTGCCCTGGGCCTTGCCATGATGACCGCGAGAACGCTTGGCGACGCGCTCGCGGTCGCCTGCAGCTACCAGTCGCTGACCTATTCGCTGATAAATTACCGGTTTGTCTCTGCCCCCAATCGGTCGTGCGTGCTCATCGGACACTGGGACGAATATCTGCCGCATCTGCATGATTTCTCGCAACACCGGGACCTTGGTGCGCTGCGGACGTTGATTGCCGACCTGATGGGCGGCCTATTGCCGCTCGAGCGGGTCACCCTGACCTCGCCGCCGCCGCCTGGTTGGGCGGCGTTGCGTCACCATTTTCCGTGCCCTGTCGAATTCAACGCCGATCAGACACAATGGATTTTCTTGCCGGGCGCGGCCGATTTGCCACTACCACTCGCCGATGGCGAGTTGCAGGCGCTTTACAGTTCGCGCTGCGATTCGGTGCTAGGGCGCGCGCGGGCTGACAACTCGATCAAGGGCCGGCTGGCGGCGCGGCTTGCCCAAAAAGATGGCGCGTTTTTGAGCGTCGGCGAGGCGGCCTGCCAACTGGCGCTTTCCGAACGGACCCTGCACCGTCGATTGGCGGAAGAAGGCACGCGTTTTTCAACCCTGGTCGACGACGCACGTTATACCCGGGCACGGCAACTGCTGATGGATCGACGCATGACTGTCGAAGGCATTGCATTTGCAGTGGGTTTCGCCGAACCGTCAAGCTTCTCGCGCGCGTTCAAGCGCTGGGCGGGGATGGGCGTGCTTGAATTCCGGCGTCAGCGGCGGGGCAATCAGCACTGACGTTGGAATGCACCTCATTTGGCCTGAAGCCAAGCCTGGCTTTGTGGGGCAGATTGCGCGTGTTGTGCGTCGCGGACATCTGCTCGGGCGGGTCGGGCAAGCCGGCTTGGGCCCCCAGGATGATCAGCCACAAATGGGCGGCTCGAATGAGGCTTTTAACGGCGCGGGGCATTTGCGGTGGCAAACGCACACTGCCTGTAAACAAGCACCGTTGATGCTTCGCACCTGCCGGAATATCCTGCAATACAGGCAGGCACCGCAGAGTTGGACGATAATCTGGACTGCTTAACACGTCTCCACGACGCTTTGCGTTGCACTCCCAGGTGCAAGCCGCCGGAAGACTGGCCACAGATCACCCCTTGGCGGGGTCATTATCATCTTATGTCAGGTATTCCAAAGCGATGGTGCGGCCAAGAAGACTCGAACTTCCACGGCCTTTCGGCCACAACGACCTCAACGTTGCGCGTCTACCAGTTCCGCCATGGCCGCACGACCATCTGTCCGGGGACGAGCCCCGTCCGGTAGGAAGCGGCGGTTAGCAGAGCCGCAGCGGCTACGCAACTCCTGTCGTCAAACCAGCAGCACAACCAGCCTCAACAGGGCAAGTTTCCGACGTTGCGAGGCACATCGACAATGCGATTGGCGCAGAATTGCCCTGTCGATCCCTTGAATGTCGAATTGGCGTGGAAGCGCGCGCCCGGAATGGTTTCGATAGTATTGAAGCGCACACGGCAATCCATGCAATTCCACACAGAAACGCCAGGGGGGTAGCTGATCAGGATTTGGTTGTTTTCGACGACGATTCGGCGATGGCCATCCCCCGACGGCCCAAAGGTATTGATGCCCTGCAGGTCGCCGCGAATGATATTATTGCGGACCACGATGTCGGTCACAGCCGGCTGGGCGGACGTAGCCCAGATCTGCACCGCGTCAGGGTGGTCGCCATCGACAAAATTGGGCTGCCCGCGTACTCCGATGCTGCGTACCGGGCGAAAATCCTCAAAGTTATTGCCTTCGACCAACACCCGGCTGGTACCTGCCAGATCGATGCCATCGGAGCGGACGCGCAGGAAATGCGAATTGCGGACGACAATGTCGTCCGAATCGCTGGCAAGAAAGGCGCCTTTGGCATCTGTAAAGGTAACGCCCGAGAAATTCACCTTGTGCGACCTTACAACGTCGACGCCGCGATTGTTGGGTGCCGGCGCGTCCCGGCCTCCCGGCGCTCGGATCGTGCCCCCCTTCCAGGAAATTCCAGTGCTGTTCCATATCCGGACGCCCGCAACATCGGCGCCATCGGCCACGATCGTCACCGGCGGATTGAAAGTCTGACCACGGATTTCAACAAATGGCTGAGGCCCCGGCGGCAATCGAACCGTCGCACCCGATGCCAGCCCGGCGATCGCCATCATCATCGTCACTATCTGCATGGTCCAGCCCACTGAAAAAAGGCCGCCACACGGCCCAAAACTGACAACAGCTTTAGGCGGCAAGGTCTGAAAGAAGCCTTACGCCCACATCAATCCCAACGTTCGTGCAGAACGGCCTGTCGCCAACCACATCAGCCCCCCTGTTGCCCTCTGCGAACGCGGTCCCACAGGGCGGTGATGGGCATTGCCTTTCAGGCACACGCGATTGCCAGCCCCGGCTTCAACCAGCCGCAGGCACGGCCTCAGTGCCCGGCGCGAACCGATAGCGTCGTCGCCTCGGCCGGAAAGCCGGTGACCGTACTGGCAAATTCAACTTCATGACCAGGCGCCAGGGACGTCACCGGCGGCGCTATGCTCCAGCGCAGCGCTATCCCGGCGGGGCCGGACAGGGTTGCCTTCAACGGCGGCACCAAGGTGTCCGCATCGGTTCGATTGTGAATTCTGCCGCTAATTTCGAGCAGTCGCTTGCCCGATGGCAGCAGCGTCGCCTGCCCGAAAACGGTCACCTCCAGCGGCGAGGATGACTGCATTCGCTCGATGAAATCGCCCATCATCGGCACCGCAGACAGGTTTATTTGCCCCAGCCACAACCCCGCCGCGACTACCGAAAGTGCGATGCCGGCGATCCCCGCCAAAAGCGTCTTTATGACCGCAGCGGCCCGACCAGGCGGCCGCGCGGCAGCTTCGTCTTCATCTTCCGGGGCATACCCCGGTTCGAAATTGTTGATATCGCCCGTTTGGGCAATAGTCGGCGATTCAACTGTTGCCGGCGTTTGCCAGCGCGCCAACATCTGTTCCTGCACCGCGGCAAAGGCTGCTTCCTCATCCGCCTCGGTGATGCGGCGCGGTGGTGGCGGCGCGGCAACCGGCCGGGCTTCAGAGGCAGTCTCCGCGTTGACCGACTCTGGAATCCAGCGATAATCACAAGCAGCACAACGCAGTCTGGCGTTCCGCGCCAGCGCGGCATCCGAAAGCCGGTATTTGGCACTGCAATTGGGACAGACGACGATCACCACTTTTCTCTACGGCAAGTCAGGGCCGCCCGAAAGGCCCCGATTCGGTGCCAATTCCGCAATTGCATGTCCCAACACCGGCTTGCCTCACGCGTCCGGCTCGGCGATAGCATCGGCATGCACGACATAAAGCGTATCCGCGCCGATCCAGCCGCATTTGACGCTGCCCTCGCCCGCCGTGGCGTCGGGTCCGCCGCGCGTGGCATCGTTAATGCCGATGAACGATTGCGCGGCATCCAGACCGAGCTGCAAGTGGCACTGGCGCGGCGCAACGACGTCTCCCGCGATATAGGGACGGCGCGGCGCAACGGCGACGGGGATGCGGCAGAGGCGTTGATGGCGGTCGTCGCCAGCCTGAAAGAGCGCATTCCGGGACTTGAGCAGGCCGAACGCGATGCCGCTGCCGAAATCGAGGTACTGCTGGCTTCCTTGCCTAACCTTGCCGCCGACGACGTTCCCGATGGCCTTGATGAAAGCGCCAATCTGGTCATCGGCGAGTTCGGCACGCGCCCGAGTTTCGATTTCAAGCCGCTGGAGCACGATATCATCGCGGCGCGCCTCGGCTATGACACAGAGGCCGCCGCCAGGATTGCCGGCACCCGCTTTGCCGTCCTGAAGGGCCCGCTAGCCCGGCTGCATCGCGCGCTCGGCCAATACATGATCGACGTGCAAACCGAACGCCATGGCTATACCGAGGCGGCTGTCCCACTGCTCGTCCGTCCCGAAGCCGCCTTTGGTACAGGGCAGTTACCCAAATTCGCCGAAGACCTGTTCCAGACCACCGATGGCCGCTACCTCATCCCGACGGCCGAAGTGTCGCTGACCAACATGGTGCGGGAAACCATCATAGAGGACGATGCGCTGCCGATCAGGCTCACCGCGCTGACGCCGTGTTTCCGTTCGGAAGCCGGCAGTGCGGGGCGCGACACGCGTGGCCTGATTCGCCAGCACCAGTTCGAAAAGGTCGAGCTAGTCGCCATCTGCACCGCAGAACAGGCTGAGGCCGAACACGAGCACATGTTGCGGTCGGCAGAGGCCGTTCTGGAAAGTCTTGGCCTTGCCTATCGTCGCGTGCTGCTGTGCGCTGGCGACATGGGCTTTTCGGCCCGCAAGACCTTTGATCTCGAAGTCTGGCTGCCCGGCCAGGATGCCTGGCGCGAAATAAGCAGCATTTCCGATTGCGGCGATTTCCAGGGCCGCCGCATGGGATCACGGATCAAGACCCGCGGTGAAAAGGGCACGCGCGGCTTTGTCCACACACTCAACGGTTCCGGACTCGCCGTTGGCCGCACGCTTGTCGCGGTAATCGAAAATTGCCAGCAGGCCGATGGGTCGGTGCGCATTCCCCAGGTGCTGCACGGCTATATGGGCGGCGCTACGATCATTTCGCCGGCCTGAAGAACCGCCACGCCTTCTACTGCCCCCTTCTACTGATACGCCCCAGCCAACGCCCGTCCTGCAACGAAAGCCCATTCCATGCGCATTCTCGTAACCAATGACGATGGCATAAATGCCCCCGGTCTCGTCGCGCTCGAAGCTATTGCGGCGTCGCTATCAGACGATGTCTGGGTAGTAGCACCGGCAGAGGAGCAGTCAGGCGCCGGCCACAGCCTGACCCTGTCACAACCAGTTCGCCTTACCGAAATCAGCCCGCGCCGTTATTCGGTGCGCGGCACGCCAACGGATTGCGTGATGCTGGCACTGGGCGCCGTGCTGGTCGATCACAAGCCGGACCTGATCCTGTCCGGCGTCAACCGCGGCGGCAATCTGGCCGAGGATGTTACCTATTCAGGCACCGTTTCGGCGGCAATGGAGGGTTGCCTCGCCGGAATCCGATCCATCGCGCTCAGCCAGGTGATGGCGGATTATACAATGGGCAAAGAAGATTTTTCCACCGCGACTGCCCATGGCGCCGGGGTGCTGCGCCGCGTCCAGACTATCGATTGGCCCGAGGGCGTTCTGATCAACATCAACTTCCCGCCGGTCGCGCCCGACAAGGTCGCAGGCGTTCGCGTTACCGAACAGGGCTTTCGCGATTACGGCAACATCCACCTGATCAAGCGAACCGATCCACGCGGCTTTCCCTATTATTGGCACGGCTATGGTAAGGAAAAGGCTGTACCGGACCATGAAACCGACCTGAAGGCGATGCACGAAGCCTGTATTTCGGTAACGCCGCTGCATCTGGACATGACCCATCGCGCGACAATGGCGAGCCTGACGGCGGCATTGCAGCCGCTTGCCGAACGGCAATAACTGCGGGGGTTGCAGAGGCTGGTTCCCGATAAAGGACCGCAACGCCGGCAAAAGCCGGCCGGCGCCCGGGCTAGTGCCGTTGCGGCGCGCATTTTGCGACGGCGTCACTGGCGATCGCGTCACTGGCGATCGCAACGCTGGTTAAATCCCGGCTCCAAAAAAATGCCGGGCGCGAAAACCCGGCATATCTTTGCTCAAATCCGGCCGAAGCCAGACGTTTGCCTCAGGCGGAGACGACCCGGCTGTTGCGTGCGCGGCGACGCGCCGAAACGCCGATCAAACCAAAACCGAGGACGAGCATCGCCCATGTCTGCGGCTCAGGCACGCCAGGCGTCAGCGGCGCGGGGTCGCTGGAAAAGCTTCCCGTTGCCGTGGCGCGGAAGCTGACAAGCGATTTGCCAGCGGCATTGTTCAAGCCCCTGTTCACACCGGCAACAAGCGAGACGATCGACGTCAGCGAAAGCGACAGATCGCGGTCAAGGGTATTGGTGAAGTTAAGGAAATCAGACGTATAGGTAATCGTCGAGCCCGATGTCGTCGAGCCCGAAAGGCTGCCGGAAGTGCCGAAGCCCTGGCCAAAGATGGCTGACTGATCAAATGTACCCGAAAGCAGATTGGAACCAGCGGCATATGTCGTTGAACCGAGCGTGATTGCGTTCGCGGAGATGAACGAGAAGGATCCGGCAATATTTTGCTGGATTTCGAAGCCCATCATCGAGGTGGCCGGCGTGTTAACAACCGTAGCACTCAGAGTGAAGATGGCCGGCACGTTGGTGACGAAGGCCGAAAGGCTGTTGAGGAACGAGAAGGTGACGCCAACACCGCCCGGCACTGCCTGGGACGGGCGCACACCAATTGCACTGTTGGTTGTGGAAATCGTGCCACCAGTACCGTTGGCGCGGTAATTGGTGGCGTTCCCGCCGGTGCCGTTATTCAACCAAAACACATTGCCCGTGCTCGATGCGTTAAACGATGCAAAGGTTGTCACCACGGCGGCAGCCGGCGAGGCTGCGGCCATCAGGCTGGCAGCGACCACAGAACCGGCAAAAAGTGTCTTGGTGAAGGTCATCGTCAAAAATCCTCAATTTATTTGCCACCGATCAGAGCAGGCCCCGACCGAACACGATTATCGTTCGCTGATAGTTATGCAAAAACCGTGCCATAAACACCAACCCTGCTAACTAACTGTATATCAACACTTCAACTTATTTTACATTTCAGCATGTGTAAGAAATTCCGACACTTTTGCCGTTCCAGCGCCGCCATCGTTGCAACCGCTGCCGCCAGTCCCTAGACCAAGCCGGCGATGCTGCTGCCCTTGATCTCCCGCCTAGCTGCCGGCCTAGCGATTGCCCTCTTGGCCGGTTGCACGATACCCGATGCTCGCCGCACCCCGGCTGGAAAAAGCCCGCCGCCGGCCGTGACTGCTACACCTGCACCCGCGCCCAAAAAACCGATCTGGCAGGCCCGCCGGGTCGTTCCCGATGCGGTTGCCGTGCCGGGAGGCCGGGTGCATACGGTAAAATCCGGCGAAACCGGCATCGCCATCGCCCGCGCCTATGGCGTCGAATGGCGCAAGCTGGCCGATGCGAACCATCTTTCCCCACCCTATCTGTTGCAGGTCGGCGACAAGCTGATGCTGCCGAGCGCGACCGAAGTGGCGACGATGAGCGTCGAGGCGCGCGCCCGCGCTTTTGATCTGGATATCGACGACATCATCACCGGTGGTGACGCCGCGATTGCCACACGACAGCGCCCCCGGGCCCGCCAGCCTGTCGGCACTGCCGCCGCGACCGTCGGCGCGGCCACCTCGCCGCTATCCGCACCGTCGTTTAGAACAAGCGGCACCGCCGGCCAGTTCGTCTGGCCGGTAACCGGCCGCATCCTGTCGAGCTTTGGCGCCAAACCAGGCGGGCGCTTCAACGATGGCGTCAATCTCAAGGCCTCCGCCGGCGCCCCGGTCCGCGCTGCCGCCGATGGCGTGGTCGCCTATGCCGGCGAGGGCATCCCCGGATTTGGCAATCTCGTGCTCATCAAGCACGCCGGTGGCTATGTCACCGCTTATGGCCATAACCAGGCGCTGCTCGTCGCCCGCGGCAAGCAAGTCAAGCGCGGCGAGATCATCGCCCGCGCCGGCGCCACCGGCGCTGTAACCGAACCACAGGTGCATTTCGAACTGCGGCACGATCGTGTTCCCGTCGATCCGACCCGGGTCATTGGCGGCCGCTGATCCACAACGTTGCTCGGCAAAGCGCGCGTTGCCCCTTGCGCGTCAGCCCACAAACGGCAATGCGCGAGCCGATGAGCCTCATTCTTGATTCAGCACCGCGCGTCGGCATGGTTTCCCTTGGTTGCCCCAAGGCGCTCGTCGACAGCGAACGCATCCTCACCCAACTGCGTGCCGATGGGTATGCATTGTCCGGTGATTATGCCGGCGCCGATGTTGTTATCGTCAACACATGCGGCTTTCTGGACAGCGCCAAGGCTGAAAGCCTGGAGGCGATCGGGGAGGCCATCGCCGAAAATGGCCGTGTCATCGTCACCGGCTGCCTCGGTCATGAAGCCGAGACGATCCGCGCCCGTTTCCCCGGCGTACTCGCCGTTACCGGGCCGCAGCAATATGACCAGGTCGTCGACGCCGTGCGCGCCGCCGCGCCGCCCGTCAAATCCGCCTATCTCGATCTCATTCCGGATGCCGGGCTGAAACTGACCCCGCGCCACTACAGCTATCTGAAGATATCCGAAGGCTGTGACCATCGCTGCGCCTTTTGCATCATCCCGTCGCTGCGCGGTGATCTCGCCAGCCGCCCGCCAGCCGCCATCCTGCGCGAGGCCGAAGCGCTGGTGAAGAACGGCTCGAAGGAACTGCTGGTCATCGCCCAGGATACATCGGCCTATGGCGTCGATCTGCGCCACGCCACCTCGACGCTCGGCGGCCGCCCGCTGCGCGCCCATATCACCGATCTCGCCCGCGAACTCGGCCAGCTCGGTGCCTGGGTACGGCTGCACTATATCTACCCCTATCCGCATGTGGATCAGTTGATCGCGCTGATGACCGAAGGCCTGCTGCTGCCCTATCTCGATATCCCGTTCCAGCACGCCAGCCCGGCCGTGCTGCGCGCCATGCGGCGTCCGGCCAATGACGCCAAGGTGCTGGATCGCATCGGCAAATGGCGCGCTCAGGTCCCCGATCTGGCGCTGCGATCGACATTCGTTGTCGGCTTCCCCGGCGAAACCGAGGCGGATTTTCAATATCTGCTGGATTGGCTGGAACAGGCGCAGATCGATCGCGCCGGCTGCTTTCGCTACGAAGCTGTCGAAGGCGCGGCGGCAAACGCCCTTGCCGGCGCCGTGCCGGAACCGGTCAAGGACGAACGCTGGCACCGTTTCATGGCCGCCCAATCGGCAATTTCGGCGCGTCGGCTGGCGATGAAGGTCGGCCGCGATCTCGACGTGCTGATCGATGCGGTGGATGATGAAGGTGGCGCTACCGGCCGCAGCAAATATGATGCGCCCGAAATCGATGGCGAAGTGCACTTGCGCGACGCTGGCGGCATCGCGGTGGGCGACATCGTGCGGGTCCGTATCGAAGACGCCGAGGATCACGATTTGCTGGGGGTGCCGATTTGACCGATTTTACCGCCCTGCTGCTCGCCGATGATGGTGCGCCGGCCATCGCGCTGACGCTGGTCAGTGCCGTCGGCCTTGATGGCTGGCTTCGCGATCAAAGCCAGCGAACCCGGGCCTTTGTCGCCGCCCAAGGCTTCAAGGCACGACCCGACGAAGTGGCGTTGCTGCCCGGCGAAAACCCCGGCGACTGGTCGGCACTGGCCGGAATCGACCTCGATACGCCGGGTACATCCGATTCGTCCGGCATACCCGGACCTTGGGCGCTGGCAGCCGCCGCTGCAAAACTCCCTGCCGGCCGCTATCGCATCACCGCACCGCTTGGCGCCGCCGGCCTTGGCTGGTTGCTGGCCCAGCACCGCTTCACCCGCTATCGCGCCGCCACCGGCGATACCGGCCCGCGCATCCTGTTGACCGTGGACGCCGCCGGCATCGGTGAAACCTGCCGGATCGCCGCCGCGCAGGCGCTGGTGCGTGATCTGGTCGACACGCCCGCTTCCGACATGGGCCCCGGCGATCTTGCCGATGCCGTCATGGCGGTTGCCCAAACCATCGGCGCCAGCGTCGAAATCATCCGCGGCGAAGCGCTGCTCGCCGCCAATTTCCCTGCCATCCACGCCGTCGGCCGCGCCGCATCGCGCAGCCCGCGGCTGATCGACATGCGCTGGGGCGATACGTCGCACCCAAGGCTGACCATCATCGGCAAAGGCATTACTTTCGACACCGGCGGCCTGAACATCAAACCAGGCAGCGGCATGGCGGCGATGAAAAAGGATATGGGCGGCGCGGCGCACGCGCTGGCGCTGGCGCGGCTCGTCGCCGAAGCGCGGCTGCCGGTATGCTTGCGGCTGATCATCCCGGCCGCCGAAAACAGCATTTCGGGCGACGCCATGCGGCCGGGCGATGTGCTTCATACGCGCGCCGGCAAGACCATCGAAGTCACCAATACCGATGCCGAAGGCCGGCTGGTGCTGTGCGACGCCATTGCGCTGGCAGCCGAGGAAAATCCCGAACTTCTGCTGGATTTTGCAACTTTGACCGGCGCCGCAAGGGTCGCGCTGGGGCCACAGCTTGCGGCGTTCTTTGCCAATGATGAGGCCCTTGCCGCCGATTTCGCCACTGCCGCCGAAGCCAGCGGCGATCCGCTGTGGCGGCTGCCGCTATGGCCGGGTTATCGCGACATGTTGAAATCGGGTGTCGCGGACATGGTCAATTCAGCCGACGGCGGCTTTGCCGGCGCCATCACGGCGGCACTTTTCCTTGAAGCATTTGTCCCCGCAGGCACGCGATGGGCGCATTTCGATACCTTCGCATGGAACCCGTCCTCGCGGCCAGGACGGCCAAAGGGCGGCGAGGCACTCGGCCTTCGCGCGGCATGGGCGCTGGTCAAGAAACACTTTTCTGAAACTTAATTGTTGAGACGATGCAACAATATCCATACCTGCCGCGTTTGACGTTGGGCCCGGTCGGCATGTGCTGTCGGCTGGACAATGTAAGACAAAAGGGTTTTCGCGATGTTGGTGCAGAGCGACCATGTAGAATTGACAAGCTGGCGCGGGACATTGTTGCGCTACGTCCAATCTGGTCAGCCGGATCTGACCAATCGCCAGATGGCGCTTGTACTTGTGGTCGGGCAAGAAGCGGCGCCGCACACGGTTCGCGGTCTTGCCGCGCGTTTGGGCGTTTCGAAACCCGTGGTGACGCGGGCGCTCAACAGCCTGTCTGCATTGGGGCTGGTGCAGCGCCGCCGCGACGAGAACGACAAGCGCAGCGTGTTCATCGATCTGACGCCGGATGGCGTCGAATTCCTTGCGGCCTTCGCGGACATGATTGCGCATGAACGCACTGGAATCGCCGCCTGAACCATTTCCGCCCGCAACGGCCGAAGCGATAGCCGCACCGTTCCCGGCACCGGGCGTCGCTCGTCTGGCCGGCCCGCGGCCGCGCCTCGATCCGCGCAACAATATCGCGCGGCCTGATCTTGTCGATTTAGCACTCGCCGGTTCGGTCGCCGCCGCCCGCTATGTAGCCGCGGCAAGCATGACTTGCGTCATATCGCGAACGGCAATGCGCAGCGCTGGCTGTGCAGAGGCGGTGGCGGTTTCCGAGCTGCTCCATGGTGAAGGCTTCGATCTTTTCGATGTTGCCGGGGCGTGGGCGTTCGGGTGCAGCGTCCATGATCATTACACCGGATGGGTGCTCGCAGCATCGCTCGCCCCTGTCGCCGCCGCCGTCGCCACCCATGGCACCGCTCCTGTCGCCAACGCGGCGCCGGGCCCTGCTACCCGCATCATAACCGCGCCGCTCGCGCCGGTCTTCTCCGCCGCCGATATCAAATCCCCGGTGCTGGCCGAACTGCCATTTGGCGCGCGCGTCACCGGCCAGCCCGGTGACCGCTTTCTTGCTGTCAGCGGTGGCGGCTATGTCCACAACCGGCATTTCGATGCGCTGCCCGCTGATCCGCTGGGCGTGGCGCGGCGATTTACCGGCGCGCCTTACCTATGGGGCGGCCGCACGCCGCTGGGCGTCGATTGTTCGGGTCTGGTACAAGTGGCCCTGGCCGCCTGCGGCATCGCCGCCCCCCGTGATTCCGATCAGCAGCGCGATGGGCTTGGGCAGGTCATCACGATGGCCGAGCGGGCCGCGGGCGACCTGATATTCTTCCCCGGCCATGTCGGGATCTTGTCGGGACGCGAGACGCTTTTCCACGCCAACGCCCATTGGATGGCGACAGTCGAGGAACCGCTGGCCGATGTCATCGACCGGCTGGCCGCCGCAGGGGTGGCCGAACCCGTCTCGGGACTGCGCCGGCTTTAAGGGCCGGCTTTAACGCGGCTTGACGAATTTCAGCGTCATGCGGTCCGATTCACCGATCGCGGCATATTTGGCCTTGTCCTTGTCGCCTTCGTCATAGCTTGGCGGCAGGGTCCACACGCCCTTGGGATAATCCGCCTTGTCGCGCGGGTTGGCGTTGATTTCCGATGCACCGGCCAGCTTGAATCCGGCAGCCTCGGCGATCTTGCGCACATAGGATACCTTCATATAGCCGCTTTCCTTCATATCGGCGTCAGGGCGCGATTCCGGCAGGCGGTGTTCGACAATGCCCAGCGTGCCGCCTGGCTTCAACGCCTTGAAAAACGCCTTGAAGGCATCGGGCGCAAAGCCCGCGCCATACCAGTTGTGGACGTTGCGGAAGCTGAGCACCGCATCCGCCGAACCGGCCGGCGCAATGTCATAGGCGCCCTTGCCGAACGCCGTCACCTTCACCTTGCCATAAACAGCGGGTGCCGCCGCCAGCTTGGCCTTGAACCGCTCGACCCCGGCGGCCGCACCCTTGCTGGCCGCGGGATCGTTGTGGGCGGCATAATATTGCCCCTTGTCATGCAGATAGGGCGCCAGGATTTCGGCGTACCAGCCACCCGACGGCCAGATTTCGACAACCGTGTCGGTCGGCTTGATACCCAGGAAAGCCAGCGTCTTCGCCGGGTGCCGGGCCGTGTCCCGCGCCTTGTTGGCGGCGCTGCGCTGGCTGCCGGCAATCGCCGCATCGAACGGACCAGCAGCAGCGGGGGCAGCCATGCCGACAACAGCGGCGGCAACCACGGCAAACGGGACAAATCGCTGCATCAAACTCTCCTGAAAATGCCAAAACCGTCACGGCTTGGCTTTGGTTACGTCTTGGATTAGCGAATTGCGATGGATTCGCAAATCACCATCGCGCTGTTTGTCGGCGGGATCGCCATTGTCGTCATCGCCAGCCTGGGCGATCGCGCCCGCCGCCGGGCCCCTTTGGCCTGGCACGCCCATCTGCCCTGGCACGCGATCATCTTCGCCGGCGCAGCAGTGGCACTGTTCGGCGCCGTACATTTGGCAACACTGGCCCGCTATGGCGCGATTTGACCGGCAGTACGGGCAGAAGTGACACTATCGAAGTTCATGCGCACAATATTACCGATCGCTGATCAAGGTTAATATTCTTCACCATCTTTTCTGTTCAAATCACCGGCATTAACCTTCTGTCCCGATTGAACCGGGTTTTCTCATATCTTACCAGGATATTGCCCGCTGCGTTTCCGCGGGTCTTGAGGAAATGCCGCCATGTTGCTTCGCGTACCAAAATTCGCCGCGCCCGCCATCGCCATGGCGCTGCTCGCCGTCGCGCCCGCATCCGCCGTCACCGTCACCAGCAACCCCGGCGCCCCGGATCCGGGCCTTGCCGCCGGCCAGCAAATGCTGGTCAGCTTCGATGCGAACAATGCCGCCGGCGTCACCGAATCGACCACCGGCAACGTCATCACCGGCCCCGGCTCCACCAGCGGCGTCCGCGCCGCGCCAGCGGGCACGGGCAATGGCGCCTATCAATCCATCGCCACCGGCGGCAGCGCGCTGTTCGATTTCGCCGTCTGGGCCAACGGCCACGGGCTGGCCAGCCTCAGCCTCTACTGGGGCTCCATCGATACCTATAACTACATCGATTTCCTCAACCCGCAGGGTGGACTGGTCGGCAGCATTTCCGGCAGCGACATGCCGTTGTCCAATGGCAACCAGACCATCGCCATGACCAACCGCCGCGTCTTGTTTGGCTTCACGCCACAGGAAAATGTCACCGCAATGCGCTTGCGTTCGACGGGCAATGCCTTTGAATTCGACAGCATCGGTGCCCAGGCAGGGGCAGGCGCCGTACCCGAGCCGGAGGCCTGGACGCTCGGGCTGATCGGGGCCACGCTGGTCGGCGGCGCGATGCGCTACCGCCGCCGCCACAGCGGCCCGGCCTTCGCCACCGCCTGACCGGTCATCGCAAAAAGGGTGCCTCCACTTCGCCCGGCACCCGGATTGCCCGGCCACTGGCCTTGTCAACCAACGCCCAGATCGTCGCCGCGCGCGCCCGCAACCGGCCATCCGGCCCGGCAATGTCAACAAACCGATCAAACCGCGCGCCCCTGGGCGTCCCCACCCATGTCGTCAGGACCAGCGTTTCGCCGGCCAGCGTCGCGCGCAGATAATCAATCTCGTGCCGCGTCACGACCCAGATATAGCGGTTCATATCCTCGGCCCGCGCCACCGCCCGCCAATGCGCCGTCGCCACATCCTGCACCCACCGCAGATAGACGGTATTGTTGACGTGCCCCAGTTCATCGATGTCGGCTGCAACCGCCACCACCGTCATCGAAAAACCGGTGCGGTCAGCCGGCGGCGGCATCAGCCAACCCCGAATTGGCGAGGATGAAGCCATATTCCTCGGCCAGTTCCTCCAGCGCCGAAAACCGCCCTGATTTGCCGCCATGGCCGGCGCCCATATTGGTTTTCAGCAGCAGAATATTGGCATCCGTCTTGGTCGCGCGCAGCTTTGCCGCCCATTTCGCCGGTTCCCAATAGGTGACGCGCGGATCGTTCAGCCCGGCGGTGATCAACAACGGCGGACAGGCCTGCGCCCGCATATTCTGATACGGGCAATAGCTGCGGATGAGCTCGAACGCTTCCCTATCGGTGATAGGATTGCCCCATTCCGGCCATTCCCCCGGTGTCAGCGGCAGCGTATCGTCCAGCATGGTGTTGAGCACATCGACAAAGGGCACATCGGCGACAACGCACTGCCAGATATCGGGGTCGGAATTGATCACCGCGCCCATCAATTCGCCGCCCGCCGAACCGCCGCTCGCCGAAATACCGCCCATGGCCGACCAGCCGCCGGCGATCAGCCCTTTCGCCACATCGACGAAATCGTTGAAGGCATTGGTGCGCTTTTCCAGCTTGCCGTCCAGATACCAGCCATAGCCAAGATCATCGCCGCCGCGGATATGCGCGATGGCAAAGGCCATGCCGCGATCGAGCAGGCTTAACCGGCTTGCCGAAAAGCCTGGCGAAATCGCAATGCCATAGGCGCCATAGCCATAAAGATGCAGCTTTCCGCTGCCATTCATCGGGTATCCGCGCCGATACACCACCGAAACCGGCACCTGCGCCCCGTCCTGCGCGGTCACGATCAGGCGGTCGGTGGCATACAGCGACGGGTCATAGCCCGAAGGCACCTCCTGCACCTTGCGCGTTACCAGCGTCGCCGTCGCGACGTCATAATCGAACACCGTCGCCGGCGTGACCATCGACGTATAATGCATCCGCAATACCGGCGCATCCGGCTCGGCATTGCTGCCGATACCGGCGGTATAGGATGCCTCGGGGAACGCCACCGCCACGTCGCGACCATCGTCAAAACGCAGCCGCACCTGGTCTAGCCCATCGTGCCGCGCATTGATCGCCAGATAGGACGCAAACGCCACCGCCCCGCGCAGATAGTCGCGATCGGTGGCGGGGATCATCTCGGCCCAGTTCCCCGGCGCTGAAATGGCTGCCGTCACCATGCGGAAATTGGGGTGGGTGTCGTTGGTGCGAATGAACAGCGTATCGCCGCGCACATCGACATCATAGGCCACCCCCGCCGCACGCTCGCGCACCAGCAGCGGTGCCGCCAGCGGATCATCGGCCGGCACCAACCGGATCTCGCTCGTAACATGGTCGCTGGTCGCGATGATCAGCCAGCGACGGTCCGTGCTGCGCCCGACGCTGACCCCAAAACCCTTGTCGATCACTTCCTCGTACAGGGTCGCGTCATCGCCGGAATCGCCCAGCCGGTGCAGCCGGATGCGAAACCGCCGCCAATTGTCATTGACCTCGGTCCATGCCAGCGCGCCTGAATTCGCCGTCCACACCGGCACACCGACGCTCTGCCCGGTCACCGTTTCGATATCCGCGCCGGTCGCCAAGTCGCGCACCTTCAACACGAACCGTTCATCGCCCGATGTGTCAACGGCATAGGCCAGCAAGCGCCCGTCCGGGCTGACGCTGCTGCCGCCCAGCCGGAAATAATCATGCCCCACGGCCAACGCAGGCTCATCGAGGATCAGCGCTTCCGGCCCACCAGCAACCGGCCGCCGCAACCATTGCCGATATTGCCCACCCGGCTGGAACCGCCACCAATATTCGAAATCGCCGTCCTTTACCGGCACGCTGGCGTCGTCCTGCTTCACCCGGCCCTTCAATTCGCCCAATATGGTGCCGGTCAGCCCCTGCAACGGCACCATATTGGCTTCGAAATACAGGTTTTCGGCCGCCAAATAGCCCAGCACCGCCGGGTCTTCGACCGTGGGATAGCCTTTGTCCCGCAGCCAGTCCCACGAATCATTCAGCGTCACGCCATGCACGCTAACGCTGTGCGGATGCTGTGCGGCAACAGGTGGCACAAGGCCGGAAATAGGAGTCATGCGGGCTTTCTATCCGGGGCGGCGACCGTTGCACTGCGCCATCGCGAACGCTGGCGCCGCCGGCACGGCCAGCCTATGTTGAACCTTCATACCCTAGAACGAGTATTCCCCATGTCCAATACCAGGGACCGTCTCAACGCCCTTCACGCCCAGCTCGCCGCCGATCGGCTGACCGGCTTTGTCATCCCGCTGACCGATGAACATATGAGCGAATATGTCGGCGCCTATGCGCAGCGGCTGGAATGGCTGACGGGGTTCGGCGGTTCGGCAGGCTCGGCGGCGGTGCTGGGCACCAAAGCCGCCATCTTTACCGATGGCCGCTACACGCTGCAGGTGCGCGAACAAGTGCCGGGCGACCTGTTCGAATATCAGGACGTGCCCAAGACCAGCGCCGCCGAATGGCTGGCCAGCCACGCCGGCCCCGGCGACCGCATCGGCTATGACGCATGGCTGCATACCAGCGGCTGGGCGCGTTCCACAGCGGCTCTGCTGAAAGCCCGCGGCGCCGAACTCGTCGCCGTCGCCAGCAATCCCATCGACAGCATCTGGCAGGGCCGCCCGCAACCCAGCACCGCCCGCCTCGAAATCCATGCCGACGCCACCGCCGGCAGCACATCGACGCAGAAACGCGCCGATGTCGCCGGCTTCCTCCAACAGCGCGGCGATGATGCCGTCGTCATCACCGCCCTCGATTCGATCGCTTGGCTGCTCAACATCCGCGGCCGCGACGTGTCGCGCACCCCGGTGGCGTTGGCGTTTGCGATCGTCCGCGCCGATGCCAGCGTCGATCTGTTCACCGCGCCCGAAAAAATCACCCCGGAAGTCCGCGCCCATCTCGGCCCCGATGTGCGTTGCCATGATCGCAGCGCCTTCGAAGCCGCGCTCGCCGGCTTTTCCGGTCGCAACGTCGCCGCTGATCCGGCCAGCGCCGTCGCCGCCATCTTCACTGCGCTGAAGGCCGGCGGCGCCGCCGTCGACGAAGTGCGCGACCCCTGTGCGCTGGCCAAGGCCATCAAGAACCCCACCGAAATCGCCGGCACCATCGCCGCCCACCGCCGCGACGGCGCCGCGCTCACCCGCTTCCTGCACTGGTTCGACGGTGAGGCAGCCAAGGGCGGCCTTACCGAATTGTCCGCCGCTGCCAAGCTGCGCCAGTTCCGTGACCAGACCAATGTGCTCGAAGATTTGAGCTTCGACACCATCTCCGGCGCTGGCCCCAACGGCGCCAGCCCGCACTACCGCGTTTCCGAAGCCAGCAACCGCGCCATCACCATTGATTCGATCTACCTCGTCGATTCGGGCGGCCAGTATCGCGACGGCACCACCGACGTTACCCGCACGATGATCGTCGGCACGCCCACGCCCGAAATGCGCG
This sequence comes from Sphingomonadales bacterium, assembly GCA_038217075.1. Lineage (GTDB taxonomy): Bacteria > Pseudomonadota > Alphaproteobacteria > Sphingomonadales > Sphingomonadaceae > Sandarakinorhabdus. Next base: position 2,351 of record JBBQPR010000029.1, on the reverse strand, counting down.
ATCGCTTCACGCGCGTGCTGAAGGGCCATATCGCGCTCGCCAGCACCATCTTCCCGGTCGGCACGCGCGGCGGCCAGATCGATGCGCTCGCCCGGCAATTCCTCTGGGCGGCCGGGCTCGACTACAACCATGGCACCGGCCACGGCGTCGGCAGCTATCTCTCGGTGCACGAAGGCCCGCAACGCATCGCCTCGGCGCCGGGTGCGCAGGGCATCGACGAACCGTTGGTCGCCGGCATGATCCTGTCCAACGAACCCGGCTATTACAAGACCGGCGAATATGGCATCCGCATCGAAAATCTGGTGCTGGTCGAACCGCGCGACGTCCCCGGCGCCGAACGCGAGATGCTGGGCTTTACCGAACTTACACTGGCCCCCATCGACCGCAACCTGATCGACACGACGCTGCTGTCACCCGCCGAACGCGCCTGGGTCGATGCCTATCACGCCCGCGTCCTCGCCGAAATCGGCCCACAACTCGACGAATCGGGCCTGACCTGGCTCACCGGCGCGACCACCCCACTTTGACGCCGCTTCGCCCCTCCCGCCCACGGGAGGGGCCGGGGTGGGAAGTCCCGCGCGGCCATACCCAAGCCGCAGCGGCTATCTATCGTCGCCACCATCCCGAACAGCATCCACAGCCGCATCTCCCGCCGGCACTGCCGCCGCGCGATCCCGCGCCTTGCGCTTCAACAAATTCGCCCGCAACGCCGTCGTCAGCCTTCGCTGCCGCGCCGCTTCGCTCTCCGCATCACCATTCTTGCCCATTGCCCATCCATATCGTGTGCGCTGCTTTCTTGACAGCCCGCGCCCCCTCGCCCATAGGCCCGGTCCTTCGCCGGATTGCTGTCGTAGCTCAGTGGTAGAGCGCATCCTTGGTAAGGCTGAGGTCGGGAGTTCAATCCTCCCCGACAGCACCGGCGGACCTCCCCCCAAAACCGCCGCAAGATACACGATCAAGCGACACGTCGTCCCCTAGCCCTTTGCGGCCATAGCGGGTAAAGCTGGGCCTCAACGTCGTAATATCTGTCGAAGGTATCGGTCATGGGCTCGTTCAGCCTCGTTCACTGGGTCATCCTCATCATCGTCGTCATGCTGCTGTTCGGCCGTGGCCGGGTGTCGGATCTGATGGGTGATTTTGCCAAGGGTATCAATAGCTTCAAGAAGGGCCTCGCCGAAGGCGATACGCCACCTGCGGCCAACGAACCGCCGGCGCAGGTCACTGCCGCCCCGCCCGAAGCCCCGGCACCCAAGGCCAGGGCGCGGCGCTAACCGGCCCGGCGCCGGCGCCCGGCTGCAGCAATGTTTGGCATCGATTCGTCCGAACTGGCGGTCATCGCGCTGGTCGCCTTGCTCGTTATCGGGCCAAAGGATCTGCCGCGCGTCATGCGCATGATCGGCCAATGGATGGCCAAGGGTCGCGCCATGTCGCGCCACGTCCGCGCCGGCTTCGACACAATGATGCGCGAATCCGAACTTGCTGAAATGCAGGCACAATGGACGGCCCAGAACGAAGCCATCATGAAGGCGACCGCGCTGCCCGACCTGGGGCTGAAAGGCCCGCTCGCCGAAATCGATTCCGAAGACTGGACGACGCCCGCGCCACCCCTGGCGCCAGAGAAAACACCTTCGCTGGAGCCCACACCAGCCCAGGCGACACTGGCGCTCCCGGCGGCTGACAACACCCCGCGTCCGCTGTCGGTCAAGCTCCGCCGCGCCAAGGCCAAGACCAGCCTGCCCGAAATGCTGGCCCCGGAGCCAAGCCTGATCCCGGACGAAGCCGCACCCGCAAAAGCAGCGCCGCGCAAAGCCGCGCTCTCCGCGCCGGCGAAGGCCAAATCTGCCCAACCGAAGCCAGCGCAGCCTAAACCGACGCAGGCGAAACGCCCTCAACCCAAAGGCGCGCAGCCCAAGCCCGTTTCCACAAAGCCAGTGCCGGCGGCCGCGACACTGCCAGCCACGGCAGATCCGACCACGCCAGCCCCGCGCAAGGCGAGCCCAGCCAAGGCAGCACCGGCCAAAACAACCCCGGCCATCGCCGCCGCGCCCAAACGGGCAGCAAAATCGGCCGCTAGATCATGAGCGACGACGCCGCCGACATCGAAGCCAGCAAGGCACCGCTGCTCGATCATCTGATTGAACTGCGCACCCGGCTGATGCGCTGCGTCTTCGCCTTTGTCATCTGCTTCGCCATAGCCTTTTCCCAGGCCAGCAAGGTGTTCGGCTTCCTCGTTCAGCCGCTGGTGCAGGCCTATGGCCCCGGCACGATGGGCAAGCTGATCTACACCAAACTCTACGAAGCGTTCTTCGTGGAGGTAAAGGTCGCCGCCTTCGCCGGGCTCTGCCTCGCCT
>JBBQPR010000028.1:0-35370 GCA_038217075.1 Sphingomonadales bacterium | reverse complement strand
CATCGAATGGCTGCGCTGGCGCCACGATGGGATCGGCGGTTCCGACGCCCCGGCGCTGATGGGCCAGAACCCATGGCGCAGCCCGCAGGCACTGTTCGCCGAAAAGGTCGCGCCGCCACGCTATGGCCCCGCCCGCGCGCCGCGCCCGGCACCCGTGGTGGCGGACCTGTTCGGTGCAACACCCCCACAACGCCGGCCTGATAACAGCCTCGAAGCCCAGGCCCGGCGCCTTTACATCCGCGCCCATGGCACCGCCGTCACGCCCACCTGCCTCGTCTCCACCACCAACCCGTGGCAACGCGCCAGCCTCGACGGGATCGATCTCGGAGCAGGCCGCGCCATCGAAATCAAATGCGGCAGCGCCACCTACGCCCAGGTCGATCGCAGCGGCAAAGTGCCGGCGCATTACATCGGTCAACTTCAACACACACTCGCCATCACCGGCTTTGCCAGCATCGATTTCTGGGTCTGGCACCCCGGCCGCCCCGCTCTGCTGATAACCGAGCGCCGGGATGAGGTGTATATCGCCGAAATGACGGCACGCGAGGCGGCGTTCTGGGCGCGCGTGCTGGCAAAACGCGCCGCCACCAGGAACTGAACCTAATCCCGCCCCGCTCAAGCCGCCGGTTTTGCCGAAACCTGGGCATCCCATGTGCGCCAATCGATGGCGCGGCCGGGATAGGCGACGTTCTTGAACCGCCACGATTTCGCCACCCAGCGGGTCGCCCATTTGTACAACGCGGCGTCGAAGCCGGCGTCATATTCGGCCTTGGTTACCCAGATCCGCACCACGGCATCATAGCCGGCAACCGGGCTCGGCGAGACATAGATGCAACCGCGCTCGCGCTTGCCGTCAGGCGTGAGCACCGCATAGGCAAAGGATTCGCGGCGCTGGAAACGGGCCTGTTCGGCCTCCATGTCGCGCATTGCGTCGGCATCGGTGATGCCCGGATGCGGCCATTCGGCACTGCGCGTGAACGTCTTCTGCAAATGTTCGATCGACGACATATAGGCGGTGAAGTCGATCTTCACCAAGGCAGGGCCAAGTGGCACCAGTGTGAACTGCGGCGTTTCAACCCGGGTCGGCACCACGAACGCGGGGGGCACAAAGGCGGCGGCAAGCGCAGTCTTTGCCGATGTCTTTGCCGCTTTCTGTGCGCTGGCCGGCGCGGCTGAAAGCACCGCAATCGCGATTGCCGCGACGATACTTATGGTTCCCAGCTTCATACCGTCCCCTTTTGCGATGATGTGCCGCATGGCACGATCCGCCTGCGCGGCGAAGGTTCCCATGATCGTGCCAACCCGGCAAGTGGCCTTTGGCGTCTGTGCAACAGTGGCGATGCGCGGGGTATTTGGGTGCTGTCCTACAGGTGGCAAACAATGCTACCCGAATGCTCGAAATCCGCTCTTTCTCATCGCCGGTCGTCCGATAAATGCCAACACATGTCTGGCCCAACAGGCGCAATGTCGTGCCAGCGAACGGCGCGACCAGAACGCCGATCGAGAAGTCAGGATTTTGCCTCCCGAGGCTGACTTCTCAAAAAAACCGCAATGAATTCAGCGCATGAAGATGAACGCCGAAATTCAGATATCCTGCGCCAACCGGCCATAAAGCTCCGGCCGCCGATCCCGGAAAAACCCGAACGCCGCCCGATGCTTCGCCACCACATCCAGGTCGAACGTCGCGCTCACCATGCCCAATTCGCCATGCGCCAGCTCTGAAACGATATCGCCGCGCTCATTGGCGATGAAGCTGGTCCCGTAAAAATCCTGTTGGTGCGGCGTCCCCGCTTCCTCGATGCCGGTGCGGTTGCACGCCACCACCGGCACGACGTTCGACACGGCATGGCCCTGCATCGCCCGCCGCCACATCCGCCGCGTATCAAGGTTTGGGTCGTGCGGTTCCGAACCGATGGCGGTGGGGTACATCAGCACTTCGGCGCCCATCAACATCATCGCCCGCGCCGTTTCGGGGTACCATTGGTCCCAGCAGATACCGACGCCGATCACACCATGCTTGGTCGGCCACACCTTGAAACCGGTGTTGCCGGGCCGGAAATAGAATTTTTCCTCATACCCCGGTCCGTCCGGAATATGACTCTTGCGGTACACGCCCATGACATTGCCGCCATCGTCGATCATCGCCAGGCTGTTGTAATGGTGCGGGCCGTCGCGCTCGAAAAAGCTGGCGGGGATATAGGTGCCCGTCTCCAGCGCCGTCTCCCGCATCGCCTGCACCGCCGGGTGCTGCGCCAGCGGCATGGCATTGGCGAACAGCGATTCATCCTCGTGCCGGCAGAAATAATGGCCTTCGAACAATTCCGGCGGCAAAATCACCTGCGCACCGGTCGCCGCCGCCACCTTTACCGCCGCAACCGTCGCTGCAATGTCGCTGTCCCGATTGCCGGTAAAGGCAAGTTGCAGGCCCGCCACAGAAATCTGGCGCATATCGCCCTTCCTAAATATTGATGCCAAAGCGCGCCAGGGCCGCCGCCGTGCCGATGTAGAGTGCCACGGTCAGAGCGCAACCCAGCGCCAGCCCCGGCCAGAACGCCACGCCATGCCGCCACAACCACGGCATCACCAAAAACATGGGCAACGACGGCAGCACATACCAGAATGTCGCCGACGCATGCACCGCCAGCCGTTCACTGTCATGCGTATCGCGCCACAGCCATATCATGCCCAGCACCGATACCAGCGGCAAAGACGCGAACATCGCCCCCAAAGCGGCGTTGCGCCGCGCGGTTTCCGAAACGGTGGCCACCAACGCGCCGGAAATAATCGCCTTTATCAGCGCATACAGCATCTCAGGCGGGCTGCTGCTGCGTGATGCAATGGAAACTGCCACCACCGGTCAGGATATGGTCGGCGCGCAGCCCGATACAATCCCGGCCCGGAAACAGCGCCGCCACCGCCGCCACCGCCGCGCCATCCGATGCGCCGCCATAGGTCGGCACCACCACGACCGTGTTTGCGATATAGAAATTCATATGGCTGGCCGGCACGATCTCGCCATCGCGCTCGATGCGACCGGCCGATGGAATGCCCACCACGTCCAGCCCGAAATCCCGCGCCCGGTCGTGCGCGTCCATCATCACTGCGCGGTTGGGATCATCGTTTTCCGGCACCGGCAGCGCCAGCACACCGGGCGCCACGAACCGCGCCAGATTGTCGACATGGCCATCGGTATGATCATTGGCCAACCCGTCACCCAGCCACAACAGCCGGTCGATCCCCAGGTCCCGCCGCAAATGCGATTCAACCTCGGTGCGGTCCATGCGCGGGTTGCGGTTGGGGTTGAGCAGGCATTGCTCCGTCGTCACGGCAAGGCCGGTGCCGTCGCAATCGATGGCGCCGCCCTCCAGCACCCAGCCGTGCCGCGCCAATGGCACCCCCGCCTCACCGGCCACGAAGGCGGCAACCCCGTCATCGCCGGGCAGATCATATTTCCCGCCCCAGCCATTGAAGCGAAACCCGGCCGCCGCCGCGCCAACCGGCGATGCCATGAACAACGGCCCGGTATCGCGCAACCAGATGTCGCCAAAGCCGAAGCGATGGAACCCGACATCGGCCCCCGACAGCATCGCCCGCGCCACTGCCTCGGCCTCGGCATTGGCAATCAGCAATTCCACCCGTTCACCCGCTGCAATCGCCCGCACCATCGCCGCCACCTCGGCCTGCGCCGGGGCAAGGTCATCCTCCCACAGTTCGGCATGGGACGGGAACGCCGTCCAGGTCGCCGCATGGCGCGACCATTCGGCCGGTTGCCGCGCGGTCACGGCCGAGCCCCACGCGATTTGTCGCGGATAGCGCGAAATTCGCTGCCGCGCAGCCAGTGTGGCCACAGATTGCTGTCGGCCAATTTCTGCCCAAGCTGCTCGTAAAGTGTCAGATCCTCGACGGCGCCATCCCAGTTCCAGTTCGGATCATATTGATCCGACGGCTGGTGATAATGTTTGGCGGTATAGTCCGCCTCCATCGCCGCCGCCGTCCCCGCCGGCTTGCCGATCAATTCCCCGCCGCTGCCGGCATCCAGCATCGGCACGCCCAATTTGGCAAAGCTGAAATGGTCGCTGCGGAAGTAATAGCCCTTCTCCGGTGTCGCTTCCGGGACCACCTTGCGACCCTGCGCCGCCGCCAGCCGCGTCGCCATGCCTTCCAGCTCTGATTTGCCGGCGCCGGTGATGGTAAGCGCGTCGCGTTTGCCGATCAAATTCAGGCCATCCATGTTGACCCCGCCAACGGTCATGCCGAGCGGATAGACCGGGTTTTCGGCATACCAGCGCGACCCGAGCAACCCCGATTCCTCGCCGGTGACAGCCAGGAACAGCACCGATCGCGCCATCGGTTCGGCCTTGGCAAAATCGCCGGCAATCGCCAGCATGCCGCCAACCCCGGACGCATTGTCCAGCGCGCCGTTGCAGATATCGTCGCCCGTCGCATCGGCGGCACAACGACCCAGATGGTCCCAATGCGCCGAATAAACCACCAATTCGTCCGGCCGCTTCGCCCCCGGCAACAGGCCGACGACATTCTTCGACACCGAATGCACCAGCGTGTTGTTGAGCACCGCCGACGCGGTCAGGTCGGTCGCCACCGCCTTGAAGCCCTTCACCTTGGCCGCCGCCTCCAGCGTCGACAGGTCAAGCCCCGCCGCCGCCATCATCCGCGTCGCCGCATCATGGGTCAGCCAGCCTTCGATACCGACCCGGCCCATGCCCTTGTCAGGCGTATCAATATCCAGCTTGGCCGCCGCCGCCGTCGAGGAGATCACCGTGAACGGATAGGCCGCCGGCTCGGTCTGGTGGATGATCAGCGCCGCCGCCGCGCCCTGACGCATCGCCTCCTCATATTTGTACGTCCAGCGGCCATAATAGGTCATGGTTCGACCCTCGAACGGCCCTGCGTCCTTGCCCGCCGCCTTGGTCTCCCAATCGGGATCATTGACCAGGATGATCACTGTCTTGCCGTGCACATCCATGCCGGCATAATCATTCCAACCCTTTTCCGGCGCGTTGATGCCATAGCCGACAAATACCACCGGCGCCTTGTCGAGCACCTGTTGCGTCACCTGCCGCTTGGTCCAGACCACCATGTCCTTGACGAAATCCAGCTTCAGCGGCGTAGCGCCACCGGCGATATTCAGCGTCACGCCCGGATCGGCAGTTGCCGCCACCAACGGCACATCCTGGGTCCAGCTGCCATGGTTGCCAGGTTTCAGCCCCAACGCCTGCATGCGCTGGATGATATAGGCCACCGCCTTGTCGCCCCCCGGCGTCCCCGGCGCCCGCCCTTCATATTCATCGGATGACAATGTCTGCACATCGGCCTTCAACTGGGGCAGATCGATTGCCGCTGCCGGCACTGAAGCCAACAGCAACGCGAGGGTGAGAAGCTTTTTCATGGGGCATTGCTTGCCAGCCCCGACGGCCCAGCGCAACGGCCAAGCGCAACGCCCGATGCCGGCAATTCAGTCCGCTGCCGCAACCGGCGCCGCAACCGCTACGCCCTTGAACCCCTGCGCCACCACATACCATTCGCTCGAACCCTTGCGGCTCGCCGGTGGTTTCACATGCTTGACGGTCGAAAATGCCTGCTTCAACGCCCCGGTCAGCGCGCCATCGCCGCCGCCGGCCAGCACCTTGGCAACGAACGTCCCGCCCGGCCGCAACAGCCGCGTCGCCATATCCAGCCCGGCCTCGATCAACCCCATGGTGCGCAAATGGTCGGTCTGCTTGTGGCCGACCATGTTCGCCGCCATGTCGGACATCACAAGATCGGCCAGCCCGCCCAGCGCATCGGTAATCACCGCCTCGCTGTCGTCGTCCAAAATGTCCTTCTCGAACAGGATGACGCCAGCGATCGGTTCGATCGGCAACAGGTCGATGCCCACCATCTTCGCCCGTGGTCGCCGTTCCAGCACCACCTGCAACCAGCCGCCGGGCGCCGCGCCCAGATCGACAACCCGCTCCACCTGCCCCAACAGCCCGAATTGTTCGTCAAGTTCCTTCAACTTGAACGCCGCCCGGCTGCGATAGCCCGCCGCCCGCGCCGCCGCCACATAGGGGTCGTTCAGATGCCGCTCCAGCCAGCGCGTCGATGATGTCGTGCGCCGCTTCGCCGTCTTCACCCGCACCTTGCCGCCACGCGATCGCCCGCCGGTGCCACCCGGACCGCTGCCGCCCTTCGCACCACTACCGCCCGCGCCGCTCATCGGCCCGCCGCCCATACGCCATCGCGGGACATCAACGTGCGCAATATCCCCTCGCGGATGCCGCGATCGGCAACCCGCACCACACCGCCCGGCCACCGCGCCAGGATCGAATCCAGGATCGCACAGCCCGCCACGATCAATTCCGCCCGGTCCGGGCCAATGCAGGCCAGCCGCGCCCGCTCCTGCACGCTCTGCAACGCGATGCTGCGGCAGGATTCCAGCAACGGCTCAGTCTCCACGGCACAGCCATCAACCTGCCGCCGGTCATACCCCGGCAGACCCAGTTGCACACTCGCCAGCGTCGTGATCGTCCCCGATGTGCCCAGCAATTGCACCATGCCGATGCGCCGCGCCGCCAGCCGCGCCTCGAATGCATCCAGCAACGGCGCCACCCTGTCCAGCATGCGCTTGTACGCTGCCTCACGATCGGTCAGGTCGGGCCATTGCGGCTCGGTCTCGGCCAGCGAAACCACCCCCCAGGGCAGGCTCACCCACTCCAGTATCTCCGGCTCGCCGCCACCTTCGGCACTGCTGCCCGGCGCCACCAGCATCAATTCGCTCGAACCGCCGCCGATATCGAACACCAGCGCCGGCGGGCCATCGGCCTCGATCAGCATATGGCAGCCCAGCACCGCCAGCCGCGCTTCCTCCGCGGCGCTGATCACATCCAGCGCAATGCCGGTTTCGGCAAACACCCGTTCAACGAACTGCACGCCATTGGCGGCGCGGCGGCAGGCCTCGGTGGCGACATTGCGCGTCAACCGCACATCGCGGCGCCCCAGTTTTTCGGCACAGGCCGCCAGAGCGCCAACGGTGCGGTCCATTGCCGCCTGAGACAGCCGGCCGGATTCAAGCAAGCCTTCACCCAGCCGCACAACGCGCGAATAAGCATCGACAACGACAAACCCATCCGGACCGGGTCGTGCGATCAGCAGCCGGCAATTGTTGGTGCCCAGATCGAGCGCGCCATAATTGCGGCCACGCCCGAACCGCGATGGCCGTTGCAGACGCTGCGCCGCATCATGCGGTCGCCGCTCCGTCGCTTGGCCGCCACCAGTCGGCGCGGCAGGATCGGCAAAGGCCGGCATCCCTGTATTTTCCCATCTTTTCACCGGCCAGCCACACATTCGGCCAACCGGAACCTGTCCCCAAGCTAGGGCGTGCGTGGCCGATTGGCAAATGCCGTGCGATATTTGCAACAATCACCGGATTTATGTGGAACTCCCTGCCATAGAATCCGCATGATCAGGACAAGTCCGATTGACTTGGCCGGACAGCCTGCCTAGACGACGCATCCGCGCTGAAAGGCGCCGGCTTCGGCCATTGCCCTGTCGTCTAACGGTAAGACAACGGACTCTGACTCCGTTTATCGAGGTTCGAATCCTCGCGGGGCATCCAGGCCCAAACCATGATATCGAGCCTGGCAGACGACTCCCCCGGAAACAGCCCTAAGGCTTGAACTCGGCCACAAGATCATAGCGGTCGCCCGGGTACAGCTGTTTCACATAGGTTACGCCGGCCCCTGTTGCACCATCGGCCGCCAGCCATGTCCAGCGTTCAACCTGCAGGCACGCCGCCCCCACCGGAATGGCGAGCAAGGCCGCCGTCTCCGCATTCGCCGCATTGGCGCTGATCCGGTGGCGCGCATCGCTCCACGGCATATGGCCGATCAACCAGGCGCCGGGGTCCGCCGCGCTGAAATCCGCCGCCGCCGCTTCGGGCACGCTGGACAGGCAGATGACCCGATGTTCAATACCGAACGGCGCGTCCGCCGCATGGTGCACCCCGTCCAGCATCAACAGATCGCCCGTGCAATGCAACGCCGCCTCTGCCGCTGATTGCCGGCGCGGCGCTCGCACGTGCCGCTGCAACAATTCGAAACGATACGCCCCGGTTTGCGCCATCAAACGCTGGCCGATATCCGGAATGGCGACAACCGCCGATTGCACATGCGGATGCGCCACGAACGATCCTGCCTTGCGTCGTCGCTCGATCAGACCGCTGCGCGCCAGCGCCTGCAATGCCTTGCTCACCGTCATCCGCGCACAACCATAATGCGCCGTCAGTTCATGCTCGAACGGAATGCGATGCCCCGGCCGCCACTCGCCCGATCGGATGCGCGCCTCCACATCGGTACGGATGCGGGTTTCCAGGTTCATGCCGCCGGCATCCGAACCATCACCGCCGGCAGCGGCGCCACTTTGACCCGCACATCGCGCTGCCATCCCTGATTGGTCGGCAACTGGTCGAAAAACAGCGCCATGCCGGGCCCCTTGCCAGTGATTTATTATGTCTAGACATAATTACCGCCATTCGCCAATCCACAGCGCATGGCCAGCTGCGATTCTCTCGCCCGCGATCGCATCTGGCGCAACGCGCGGCTGCTGTCGTGCGCCCATGCCGGCGGCGCCAAGGTCGAAGACAGCGTCATCGCCGCCAGCCCACTCCACGCTCGAAACCTGAGGGGCCAATGAGCCACGTGACCTTGAACCCCGGCGCCGTAACGCTCGCCGAATGGCAAGCCATCTACCATGGCGCGCCCGCCGCACTCGATCCGGCCGCCGCGCCCGTGATTGCCGCCAGCGCCGCCGCCGTCGAGCGCATCCTCGCCCGCGGCGCCCCGGTCTATGGCATCAACACCGGCTTTGGAAAACTTGCCAGCGTCCGCATCGAAACCGCCGACCTGGCAACGCTCCAGCGCAACATCGTGCTCAGCCATGCCGCCGGCGCCGGTGATCCTTCGCCCGTTCCCGTCATCCGGCTGATGCTGGCGCTAAAGCTCGCCAGCCTGGCGCGCGGTGCCTCCGGCGTCCGCCCCGCGACCACCGCCATGCTGGAAACCTTCCTGCTGCGCGGATTGACCCCCGTTGTCCCATCGCAAGGCTCCGTCGGCGCCAGCGGTGATCTTGCCCCCCTCGCCCATATGGCCGCCGCGATGATCGGCGTCGGCAGCGTGTTCGTCGGCGGCGTCCAGGTGCCCGCCGCACAGGCCCTCGCCGATGCCGGGCTGTCACCACTCAGCCTCGGCCCCAAGGAAGGCCTCGCCCTCCTGAACGGCACGCAATTTTCCACCGCCAATGCACTCGCCGGCCTTTTCGCCGCAGAACGCCTCTACCAGACCGCGCTCATCACTGGCGCGCTCACCACCGAAGCGGCCAAAGGTTCGGACGCGCCGTTCGATCCGCGCATCCACGCGCTGCGCGGCCATCGTGGCCAGATCGAAACGGCCGCCGGTCTCGTATCGCTCATGGCGACGTCCGGCATCCGCGCCTCGCACCTTGAAAATGACGCGCGCGTCCAGGATCCCTATTGCCTGCGCTGCCAGCCACAGGTCATGGGCGCGATACTCGATCTGCTGCGCCAGGCGGCGGCAACGCTGGCCACCGAGGCCAATGGCGTTTCCGACAACCCGCTGATCTTCCCCGATACCGACGAGGCGCTGTCTGGCGGCAATTTCCATGCGGAACCGGTCGCCTTTGCCGCTGACATGATCGCGCTGGCGCTGTGCGAAATCGGTTCGATCGCCGAACGCCGCATCGCCATGCTCGTCGATCCGGCACTGTCGGGCCTGCCGGCCTTCCTTACCCCCCGCCCCGGCCTCAATTCCGGCTTCATGATCCCGCAGGTCACCGCTGCCGCGCTCGTTTCTGAAAACAAGCAGCGCGCTTATCCGGCCAGCGTCGATTCGATCCCGACCTCGGCCAATCAGGAGGATCATGTCTCCATGGCCGCCCATGGCGCGCGCCGGTTGCTCGACATGGCTCGCAATGTGGATGGCATCATCGGCATCGAACTGCTGGCGGCGGCGCAAGGCTGCGATTTTCACGCCCCGCTTGTCTCAAGCCCGACACTCGAAAACGTCCGCCGCCACCTCCGCGCGCTGGTGCCGCATCTCGAGGATGACCGGCATTTCCACCCCGATATGGAGGCAGCGACCGCCCTCGTCCGCAGCGGCGCCGTCATCACCGCCGCCGGCGCACCCCTGCCCGGCCTTATGTGACCCGGCCATATGTGAGCGCCCTCATTTGAACGGTCTCGGACGAACTGCATCGACGCGCTGCGCTTCGAAAATGGCCAATCCGCCAGCTTGATCCTGGTCTGCGGCAAGGTCGCCCCGATCGCGCTGTTCCCGCACCGGAACAGCTTCGGCGCCAAAGCCAAGCGCCATCCGCCTTCGACGAAATTCAGGGCGGATAGGTCGCCGCCGTCGCCGACCAGCTGTTTGTCGCCGCCGCGGGGGGCGTGAAAATCATCCGCGACCCCTCCACAAAATCGCTGATATCGAACCGCCAGTTCCCGCGTGGCCAGCGCAGTTCCATCTCGCCCAGCCGCGGCCGATAAACCGCTGTGTACAGCGTCCCGAACCCTTCGGCGAAGGCCGAGCTATATAGCGGCGGCTTCAGGAACGCGCCGATGAATTTTTCTTCCGGATCAACGTGCAACGTCATCCGCTGCAACAAATATCGTTCGCGCTCGACCGTCGCGGTAAAGCGCGCGTGGTTGTCCCACTCCACCTTGTCCTGGTGGTTGGTCGCGACCGCGACGTGGCTGATCAGTGTCGGGCGGTCCGGCGCCATGAAGGCGGTACGGCAATCGCGCCCCGCATCGACCATTGTGATGTTATAGCTCATGTGCGTCGGCAGCCGTAACAGCACCGCAACCGCCTGCTCGGTCGTATCGCATGTCTGCAGGACATAGCGCAGGATCAACGGCACGCCAAAGCCATCGCCAACCACCCGCCGCCCACCAAATGTCAGCGAAATCGCCAGCCCGGCCTCGTTCATGCCGTCGACAAGCCCCCACAGTCCGTCGCTTGTGCCGACCACCCGGCGCCCGCCCCATTGCGTGTGCAACACCAGTCGGTCGAACGCCGAAGGATCATAGTCATAATTGCGCACCAGCACCGGTTCGGCACCCGGCCACACCGCCTGCGAACACCCCGACAAATAGGGCGGCGGGCAATAAAAGCTCAGGAATCGGGCCGCCTGATCGCCGCCGCCGGCCAGCTCGCAAAGCCGGTCATACAGCGGCACAAGCTCGGGCATATGCGTTTCAAGCGCGCGCAGGCATTCGCGATACGTAGGCCGCGCGGCGTCGCCGGCCGCCAGCCACCAACGCCGGTACGCCGGCCAATATTCGGCAAACAGCCCGGCCCATTTAGGGCCGGGCTGCGCTTCACTGATCGCACGCCACACTAGTTCCATCGGATCGTCTTAGTCCTGCACGGCCCATCATGGCCACGAAAATCCTGCGGAAATTATGCGTAAATCCCTTTGCTCAGAGAACCTTGAACGCGGGTTCCGGTAAAATCGGCCCGGCTTCCAGCGCCGGCAGCGGCCGCGCTTCAACGCCTTGCTTGATGCCATGGATCCAGCGCCGCGCTCGCTCGTTCAGGTCGAAACCCGGCGTCATCGAACGACCGCGCGTCACCAAAATGCCGATGTCGGCACCCTCGTAACGGTAATCACCCGGCTTCAGGATACGCAGGAAAAACGCTTCATTCTCGCTTTCGACGGCGCGGCGGTGATAATCGAACCGATCGAAATGCACACGGCCATCGGCGTCCATGCGATAAATGCCGGTCTGCGGCACTGTGGTGGCGATGTCGACGCTGTCCTCGGTGTGCTTGATCACCATCTGCGACCAGCTGTCGATCATGTCGGGATCGGCCCAGCGGGCGTTCAACTCATCCACACCAAGTTCAAACTTCTTGCCCGAAAATTCGAGCAGGTGGAACAGGAATAGCGGTGCATCGGCATGGGCGAACGCTGCATGATTGGTCATCGACGAAGCCCCGGTGATGCGCGGGTTCAATTCGCCCAGCCAGATGTCGCCGGTTTTCTTGTCGATCAGGAAATCGAGTTCGAAATAGCCGCGATAGCCTTCCTTGCGCAGCTGTTCACCGAATTTGAAGGTCAGGTCCCTGGCCTTTTGACGAACCTTGGGCGGAAACGCGGTGGACAGGATTTCATTGCCACACCAGCCGCCGCGATAGGGCGTCAATTCATCGAACCCGACAAGTTCGGTCATCAACGGGCCAACGATCGTGCCCTGCTTGGTCGCACATGCCTCGACCGCCGAGCCGCGGCAATCGATGCGCTTCATGATCTTGATCTCGCCCTGCCCGATAATGTCATGGGCGTGGCGGCGAAAGTCGATTTCCGACTTGATGAAAAACGTCGTGTGGCCCGAATCGCCGAAGGCGGATTGCAGCACCAGATCATGGCCAAGCCCGGCCTTGTCACAGATCTTGCGTAAATCGGCATAGCTTTCGACCTTGGCCAGCGTGTTGGGCACCGATGGCACCCCCGCCTTGTTACCGATCCGCACGGTTTCAATCTTGTTGTCGCACTTGTTGCGCAGCTTGGCCTTGGGAAACCAGACGTCGGCACCCAGTTCGGCCGACAGCCGTTCGGTTTCCTCGTCGAACATCAGGAAGACGAACTTCGGCCTGCCGCCGCGCCGTTTGACGAGATCGATGACTTCCTTGTGCTGTAGCAGATAGTTGTTGATGTCCTCGATGGACTGGAACTCGGCGTGCGGCTGTTCCGATGGGCAAAACACATTCGGGTGCCGGCCATCATAACAGTCGATGTAGCAGATATACTTGAAATTCTTGCACCATTCATCGATCCCCAACAAGTTGAAGTTGGTCGCAGAGATGAAATAGACCGGATCTTCGTTGCGGTGAAAATGCCGGCGAATTTCAGAAATATTGTTTAATTTGGTCGTGGCCATGCTGGGCTCCTTACTGTGGGTTCGCCCGCAACGATTGCCGCGCGCGGAAAATCTGCGGATCAGGCGGCGAGCGCCGAACCGCCTATCGCGGGCTTTTCAGGCTTTTTCGTCACCATCGGCGGCCGTTTGGCGGCATGCGCCGCCAGCGCCTCGGGGGTGAATACCCGCAGGCCCAGATCGGGCCGATAGCCGTGGATTTCGCTGACATCGAGCGCCCGCATGAACGCCAGGATTTCCTGGCTGATCACCTGCCCCGGCACCAGAATCGGGAAACCCGGCGGATAGGGAATGATGAAGGACGCCGACACGATTTCCTTGCCCGCCGCCATCGCTTGCTTCAGCGACCCGTCGAGTTCCAGATAATCACAATTGCTGTCGGAATAACTCATGAAGAAGGCGCTGCGAATATCGCCTTCCGAGGTCACATGGTCGGCGCGGAATGCGTCGTGAAACCGGCTGAAATCCGGCAACGGCGGCAGGTCCTGCATCAGGCTGCTCACCCGCTTTTCAAAACCGCGGCGTTCCATCGACGAAGCATCATCGAGCAGGCTGTCCAGGTCATTGGCGATCTCCACCAGCGAACTGATGAGATAGGCCACCGATGATCGCGTCGTGCCGATATTGGTCATGAACAACACGGTGTTGCGCGATGTCTTGTTGATCTGGATGCCGTATTTATCCATCAGGATATCTGTCTTGAACGTATCGCCATCCCAGCCGGTATTGCCGACCGCCAGCGTCACCCGCGTCGCATCGAGCACGAATTCATCGCCGCGCCACGCCTCCCACACGTCGCTCCAACCCTGGTCGGGGTCGTAATAGCTGGTGATGCCGCTTTGGCGATACTGTTCCGGGATCATGTCGCCGGCAGCCAGCACCTTGAAGTATTTTTGCAACAGCGGGTGCGTTGAAATCGCCTTGCGCATCGACATGGCAGCTTCGACCTGATGCTGGACGAACTCGAAACCCTCAAGCTCCACCTGCCGCCGCCCGACATCGAGCGAGGCGATGATCTGATAATTCGGCGACGTCGACGTATGGGTCATATAGGCTTCGTGGAACGATTGTTCGACTTCGCCCTTGAAATCCTGGTCATGCACATGGATCATCGACCCCTGCCGCAATGATGTCAGCGTCTTGTGGGTCGATTGCGTTGAATAAACCCGCACACGTGCCTTGGGCGGTGGGATCAGCCGCGTGTTGAGCAACGTCTCCGCATCGGCACCCTCAAGCGCCTTTTGCTGGGCTTCATAGGCTGCGGCATGTTCCGGCGTCTTCAGTCGCGCGCGCAGCACATTGGCGGCGTTCATCGCGGTACGCTGGCGATAGGTCGGGCCGAAACGCGCAAACGCGAACCAGGCTTCATCCCACAGGAACACCAGGTCGGGCTTGATGGCGAGGCATTCCTCCATCACCCTTTCGACATTATAAACGACGCCATCGAAGGTGCAGTTGGTCAGCAACAGCATACGGACCTGGTCAAGTTTGCCGGCCGCCTTCAACGCCAGCAGCTGGTGCTTCATTTCACGCAACGGTACCGCGCCGTACATCGAATATTCGTTGAGCGGATAGCTATCCAGATACACCACCTGCGCACCGGCCAGCACCATGCCGTAATGGTGGGATTTATGGCAATCGCGATCGACGAGCACAATATCGCCCGGCCGCACCAGCGCCTGCACGACGATCTTGTTGCAGGTCGATGTGCCGTTTGTGGCAAAGTATGTCTGTTTGGAACCAAAGGCGCGGCTGGCCAGTTCCTGCGCTTCCTTGATGGTGCCATGCGGATCGAGAAGGCTGTCGAGCCCCCCCGACGTCGCCGATGTTTCCGCGAGGAAGATATTGGGGCCGTAAAAGTCGCCCATGTCCTGGATCCAGTGGCTGCGGCTGATCGATTTGCCGCGGCTGATCGGCATGGCGTGGAAAACACCGGTTGGCTGCTTTGAATATTCCTTCAACGCGGTAAAAAACGGCGTCTTGTAGCGCGCCTGCACGCCCCTCAGAATGTTCAGATGGAGTTCGAGGAAATCCTCCTGATTGTAAAAAATCCTGCGGCAGCATCCCAGTTCCAGACCGGCGATATCCTCGACCGAGCGTTCGGTGACCAGATAGGCATCAAGTTCGGGCCGCAGCCGATCGATCATCCGGCACAATTCCGGCCCGTAATCATGCCGTTCCAGCGCGTCGAGGTCGCCGCGGCTGGCGCTGTCGACCAACCGGGTCAGGATCGACATGTCATTATCGGATTTCAACGCAAGCCCCGGCCGCACGACAACGGCCTGGATATTATGGTTGAACATCACGGCGATCAGCGCGTCTTCAAGGCTTGGCACCACGACAGCCTCATAAATGAAGGCATCCTCCGGCCGCCGCATCGATTTGACGTTGTTCTTCAGCCAGCGTTCCTGCAGTTCGTTGACGTCATCAACGATCAAAACCTCGAAATACGGTTTCGACAGAGCCCGGGCTTCGGGAGACAGCAGCGCTTCGTCCTTGGAATCATCGCCTTCCGGTCCGCGATCAAGCTGGATCTGCCGGGTCCGATACGCGCCCGTGGCAAGCGCCCGCGCCACGCTATGGCAGGCTGCTGAAACGCTGGCGCCGTGGCCGGCATCAAAATTCTGCCGGATCGCGCGAAACGCCGACATGCCGGGAAACGCCCAATAGGGCTCGATAAAGGCCAATGAATCGAATAGCCCGGCCATCTTGCGGCGCAATGTCGTTGCGGCCTTGCCGTCCGGCGTGCGCGCCAATGTCGCGCTGGTTTCGCGCAAATTGCTCCACTGGTCCATCCGCAATTGGCTTGCCGAATAATAGTCGCTGACTGATTCCACAAAAAATCTCCCAAATCCCCGTCGACGATCAAAAATTCGCCGATAAAACCGTCCCCGGTGAAACTGTCGCCGATGAAATGCCGTCGCTGGGCGTTCCTGGCGTATTGTAATTGCGATCCATGCGGATGCGCGCCTGTGGACGTGTGGCGCCGGAATCGATCATTCCGCGCAAAGACGAACAAACAGTTAATGTCGCTTGGTCAGATCGGGTTTCTTGGCGCCCCGTATCGGATCCCGGCCGCTGATCCCTGCGCCGGAACTTCCAGAGGGCCGAGCTGGTGGAGATAGGCATCATTACCGCTTGACCGATCATAAACCGGGAAATCGATGCTGCGATCGCGGAAACTCTTCAGCGGCTGGCCAAGCCCGCGCATCCCGGTCTCGCGTTGCCGGCGCACCTGGCTGATATCGATCTCGATGGGGAACATGTCTTCCTGCCCCGCCGACTGGTGCAGCACCATCGCCCGCGGATCGACCACCAATGACCGACCATTGCCGCCGGCACCCAGCCCGTTGACATCAAAGACAAAGCACTGAAACTGCGCTGCCGTTGCCCGTGCAATCGCCAGCTCGGCATCGCGATCGGTGGTGCCGGTCAACACCGGGTGCAGCAGCACTTCGACCCCCATGCTGGAAAGCTGGCGCATGACCTCCGGAAACCAGATGTCATAACAGATCGACAGCCCAAAGCGGCCGATATCGGGAATATCGAAGACGCAAAACGCATCGCCCGGCGTCACGCCCTGCTCATAGGGCAGGAACGGAAACATCTTGCGATATTTGCGAACAATGTCGCCATCGGGATTGATTACCGCGGCGGTGTTGTAGATCAGGCCATCGTCGCCCCGTTCGAACATCGACCCGGGGATCAGCCAGATGCGATGGCGCCTGGCCGATTCACGAAACAATTCCAGCGACTCATTATCGAACGGCTGGGCATTGCTCGACAGCGGCCCGAATGGCGCCAATTCACTGAACATCACCATCTGGGTCCAGGGAAAGCGCAGCATCGCCAGATCGATCCTTTCGCGCATGCCGGCAACATTGGGATGCAGTGCCTGCACATGCATCTGGATACCGGTAATTGCGAAGGGAATCATTTGTGTCCTTTTCTCAGCCACATAGGGTCGATGCCGGCGCCCGCCGGCAGATCAGATTTTGCCGCGAAACCACCCCGACGGGGCCATCCAGGAAAAGCAATCGACGCGGGAATGCGGATCGCAATTGCCGCGCCATACTGGCGCAACCGGCAAAGGCTACCAACATGCTGTGATATAAAACTATCGGGCCCGCTGGCTATGTGATTGTTGTAACACCGCGACGCCGGAAAAGCAACGCCAATCAAGCGGGCGCAGCCTGCTGCCTATGGACGCAGCGCAATCTCCAGCCGCGCCAACCCTTCGTCAAGTACCGCTTCTTCGATCGTCAACGGCGCCAGCAAGCGGATCGTGTTGCCATAATAGCCGCAACTCAACAGCAGCAGCCCGGCATCCAGCGCCGCTTTTGTCACTGCCTTGGTGGCCTCCGGGTCGGGCTCGTTGCCGCCGCGTTCCCGCACCAGTTCGAACGCCACCATGGCGCCGAGCCCGCGCACATCTCCGATTGGCCGCAAAGAATTCGACAACTTCATTGTTTCAAGCCGCGCCAGCATCCGCGCCCCCAGCCAGTCGGCGCGGGCGCACAGCCCCTCATCCTCGATCACATCGAGCACGGCATGGGCAGCAGCACAGGAAACCGGGTTGCCGCCGAATGTGCCACCCAGCCCGCCCGGCTCGGCAGCATCCATGATCGCCGCCTTGCCGATCACCCCGGCGATTGGAAAACCGCCGCCCAGTGCCTTGGCGACCGGAATCAGATCGGGCTCGATGCCATAATGGTCGATGGCAAACATGCGGCCGGTGCGGGCAAAGCCCGATTGCACCTCATCGGCGATCAGGCAGATGCCATGCGCATCGCAGATCGCCCGCAATTCGCGCATGAACGTCACCGGAGCCTGGTAAAATCCGCCCTCCCCCTGCACCGGTTCGATGACGATGGCAGCGACTTCGGATGGCGCGATGTCGGCCCTGAAGACGTTTGCCAGCGCTTTCAGGCTGTCCGCTTCGGTCACGCCATGATGGGCGATCGGAAACGGGATGTGAAAGACACCGCTGGCCGGCGGCGTGCCGCGGGTTCGGTACGGCACCGCCTTGCCGGTCATCGCCATCGTCAGCTGCGTACGGCCATGAAAGGCGCCGTTGAAGGCGATGATCCCCGCTCGGCCGGTACGGGCGCGGGCAATCTTGACGGCATTTTCGGTCGCCTCGGCACCGGTGGTGAGGAAAATCGTCTTGGCATCGGCAATCGGCGCCATGGCATTCAACCGTTCTGCCAGCGCCACATAGGTTTCATAGCCCGTTACCTGGAACGCGACATGCGCAAATTTCGCGGCCTGCGCGGCCGCAGCGGCCATGATGCGCGGATGGCAATGGCCGGTATTGGTAACCGCGATCCCGGCACCGAAATCGATAAGGCGGTTGCCCTCCACATCCCAGACTTCGGCGTTCAGCGCCCGTTCGATAAAAATGGGTGTCGCCGTGGCCACCCCACGCGGAACGGCGCGCTCGCGGCGGGCCTGTAGCGATAGATTTGTCGTTGCACGCGGGCTGGACACCGGCACTCCCTTATTATCGGCCCCTGTTCTCGGCCCTCATTGTCGGCACTAGAGCCAACGTAGGGTCTACCAACCGATATTCCAAACTCGGGCCACGCACAGACCGCCCCCGACACCCTTGAGCACATCCGGTGCGGCTCGCAACCAGACGCCAATTCCCTGTTCGCAGTTGCAGCAAGAAATATGCTGCAACTGCGAACAAATTCGACGAAGCATGCCCGGACAGCGGTCAAGTGTTGCAGTATTCACGCGCATGGCAAAAATGCGACAGGGTCCGAACCTAAACATCGTTTAATCTAGCTTGACGTATGCGCAATATTCCCTCCACATTCAGGGCTCTGAGGATGTTGGCGAAATCACGCAGCCGGCACGCAGCGATGTTGGGGAGCGAAAAGCATGATCAAATCATTCCTGCAGTCCGGTTGCGCCATGGGCGCTATCGCCCTTGCCACCACAGTTGCAACCGGGCTTGGCAGCACTGCTGCGTACGCGCAGGCTACCGCCGCTGCCGAAGCAACCCCCGAACTGGTCGTCACCGGCAGCTTCATCCGCGGCACTGCCAAGGATGCAGCTGTTCCCGTCGATGTGTTCACGACGGAACAGTTGACGCAAAGCGGTATTTCATCGCCCCTCGAGTTCATCCAGAACCTGCCTTCCGTCGGCGCCGTGCTCGGAAACTCCAACCAGTTCTCGACGGCATCGCAGGGCTTCCAGGGCGTCGGCTCGATCAACCTGCGCGGCCTGGGGCCGGATCGCACGCTGGTGCTGGTAAACGGCCGCCGTACCATTTCCACTCCGGGCTTCGGCTTCGCCGATACCAACCTGCTGCCCTTTTTCGCCCTTGATCGGATCGAAATCCTGAAGGACGGCGCGGCCGCAACCTATGGTTCGGACGCGATCGCCGGCGTTGCCAACTTCATCACCAAAAAGAATTTTTCCGGCGTCCAGGTTCAGGGCGACTATGAACTGATCGATGGCTCCAACGGCAACTGGACGGCATCGATCTTTGCCGGGCATCGCTTTGGCAAGGTCAACCTCTCCGGCGGATTTGGCTGGCAGCGTCGCTCCGAACTCGGGACGACAGCGCGTGCGTTCACGCAGCTTCCGTATGACGTCAACCCGTCGGGTTATTCTGCGCTTGGTACGCCGGGTCTCTATGCTGTTACCTATGGCGGCGTCGGCGGCGGAACTTCAACAGTGCCAGAAGCCGGCTGCGCGGGCGTGGGCGGCACCCAGACGGGTGCGATCTGCCGCTTTTCCTACGTCCCCTTCGATAATCTCGTCGAACAGGAAGATCGTTATCAGGGCATCCTGCAGGCCGATGTCGATCTCAGCGACCGGTTGAAATTTCATGTGGAAGGCACCTATTCGCAGTCCGATCTGAACTCGCTGGCCTATTCCCCGGCCTTCCCGCCAACCCAGGGCCCAAGGGGGTCAGGCTCGGCAAACGCCTTCACCGTTTCGCCGAACAACCCCGGCATTGCACCGTTTCTCGCGCAGAACGGGTTGCTGCCAGGAACGGCAACTCGTCCGCTGACTGCTGTTACAGCCGTTTTCTGGCGCCCTCTCGGCTGGCTCGGCAATCCGCAGGATGATGAAAAAGGCGCCGGACGCGGTGCCGCAAACAACAAGGCCTATCGCGTCTCCGGCGGGTTCGACATGGACTTCACGGACACTTTCCGTGCCCAGGCCTATGGCACATGGTGGCGTTCGGAACGCGAAGCCTACGCCCCGGGTATCGTCGGCTCACGCCTGCAGAATGCCCTGAACGGTCTTGGCGGTGCCAATTGCAACGTCGCCGCCAACACACCGGGTACCAACGGCTGCCAATGGTTCAACCCGTTCGTCAACGCAGGCCCATCAAACCCGACGCTTAAGCTCACCAACCCGCTTTATGTCCCGGGCGCCGAAAACACCAAGGATCTGCTCGCCTATATCCAGGTCCCCAACGGCACCCGTCAGGTCGAGGAGCAATATGTTGCGGACCTGATCTTTTCGGGCGAAACCAAATGGGATCTGGGTGGCGGAGCCATCGGCTATGCTTTCGGCTTCCAGTATCGCAACAACACTTACAGCAGCCGTCCACTCCGGGCGGAATCCGATCTGACCAAGAACCCCTGCTTTATCGAAGGCGATCTCAGCTGCGTCGGCAAATCGACCGAAGGCGTCGGCCCCTTCATCTTCCTCGGCGGCTCACGGCCAATCAATCTGACCCAGAGCGTCTATGCCTTCTTCGGCGAAGTGAAGGTGCCGATTTCCGAGACCCTGGAGGTAACCGGCGCCGCCCGATACGAAAATTACGGCGGCTCGGTCGGCTCGACATTCAACCCCAAGGGGTCCGTACGGTGGAAGCCGCTTGATTTCCTGGTGCTGCGTGGGTCGGTCGGCACCACATTCCGCGCGCCGCTTGCGCGGCAGGTCGGCAACATTGCCGTCACCACGCTTGCCGGCATCCAGGCTGCAGGCAACAACTTCAAGTCGGTCGATGTCAACGGCAACCCGAACGACCTGGGCCCCGAAAAAGCGTTGACCTATAATATCGGCGCAGTTGTCGAAACGTCGGGCTTCACGGCTTCGGTGGATTACTGGAGCTTTGATTTCAAGGACCGGATCACCACCACGCCAGCGCAGGCGATCGCAAGTTCGGTCGTCCCCGGCACATCCGGCGCCGGTCTGGCGAATTGCTCGAACGTCTTTGCGGATCTGGTAACTTTCCAGGGCGGCTGCGTACAAGGCGTGACCAATGGCAATGCCATTTCGCGCGTCCGCACGGATTGGGTGAACGGGCCGAAGGTAAAGACCAGTGGCCTTGATTTCTCGCTCAGCTATCAGCGTCAAATCGGACCAGGCACGTTTGGCATTGGCGGCAACGCGTCCTACATCCTCAAATATGACATTGATGACTTCATTTTCCGTGGCCAACTAGTGCAGCCAGGTTATTCGGCTGCTGGCTTCGCCAATTACTTCCGCGATCCGGGCACGATCTCGCGCTGGCGCGGCACTGGTTATGTAAACTATAATTTCTCCGGCTTGAACCTGCGTTACGGCGTGCGTTACATCAGCGGCGTTACCGACGATCGCTGCATCGGTGCCGGAGGGGTTGCAATCAACCCCTGCCTCGCGTCGCCACCCACCAACTTCGGCGCGACGGTCAAGTCTTTCACCCAGCATGACTTCAATGCTACCTACGACCTGCCGATCGCAGGCGTTAAGACACAGCTGCAATTCTCGATCGAGAATTTCACCAACCAGGATCCTTCGGCCGCCCGGTTGGAAGTCAGCTACGATCCCTTCATCGGCAACCCCTTCGGCCGGATCTTCCGCTTCGGCATAAAGGCAACCTACTAAGCCCGTAAGGACTTGACCGCGACCGGCGGATGCAGTCGAAAACCACGATTGCATCCGCCGACCGGCGCTTTTATACCGCTGCTTTCCGTCTTGCGTGGGGCAGTAGCTCAGATGGGAGAGCGCAGCAATCGCACTGCTGAGGTCAGGGGTTCGATCCCCCTCTGCTCCACCAACCTTTCAATGACTCAGGTCGAGGCAATCGCCGGGAATAGGCCTTTCGCTGCGCCTTTTTGCGGACCCATGCGGACCCAAACGGCCATTTGCTGACCCAGTGCGAATCCAGAATTCTGCTCTGCCGACGCTACCGTTTGCGGCGAGATCCTCTGCCTCCCGAAGACGCTTGAGACATCCTTATATCGTTGGTTTTACTTGCCTTTTATGAGGACTTGTCTTCGTTCTTTGACGTTTGCCACCAAGAAAGGCGAGGCCTGAGGTTCAAAGTGAACCTTGGGCCTCTGTCTGCGAGATCGAAGCATGATGAAATTGACGGCGGGCACGTTTTCGCCGATCCCAATCTTTGCTTGGCCTTCATGCGCAAAACGAAGGCCGCCGGATTCCTTGTCAGCCTCGCCTACATCGGGATCGACACACCTGAACTGTCACCGGCGCGTATCGATGAACGCGTCGCCGAGGGCATCATGACGTTCCGCAAGCTGCTGTCCTGCGCCGGCGCACAGAGGTGGCTCGCGTCGAACTGTAGCGGCCTGTGGCAACCATATGCTGGGCAAAACTCAGCATATGGTCGCCTGAGCTCACGGAGGTGTTCTTAGCTGACATCGGGCGCAGCATGCTTTTTATACCAAAGATTGGTTTAAGGCTCACTCGGCTTCAGCGGACGCCAGTGTCATCAGGCAGCGGCGCGTGGCGCTGGAGCCGAGTATCATATGTCTGACCGAAGCCTATCGCGACTTTTTCGAAGGTCGCGGCCACGTTATCGAGGCCACCGCCGATTATGGCTACCCGCTTGTCGTAGGCAGACGGAAGGTGCTTCTCTGGAGCCGGGAGCCCTGGCGGCAGGTCGATCCTGTCGGCGATGCCCAGTTGCCCGCTGGCCGGTTTGTGGCGGGGACGACGGCCGCGCGGTTGGGTAATGTTCGGGTTACGGGGATCTGCGTCCCATGGCCGAAGGCCATAGACAACTTCTGTTTCCATGCCACCAACGCCATGAAAGCGCCGCTGCCGCTACTGACAGCCCGGCCGTCAAGCCAGCGCAGAGCGCCGTGATTTCTGTCACAGCTTCTGGCATCGAAATGCAGTATATCGGCGTGTAGGCGGCCATTCCATGACATGAACGGGGGGAGCAATCAGATGCGTGACGATACCGTGCCCGCGATTACGATCAGCTTACGTGAACTGCCCAAAAGACTCGTCATTTCCTGCGATGGCGACACCGTGTCGGTCAGCAGCGAAGGTGACGTGACCGGCGTTGCCGAAATCGCCCGAACCCGGCTGCAGAATGTCTTTCGATCGGGATTTGCCAGCGACACTTTTGACGTGCGGGTCGCCGAGCCGGCCGGCAAGACCTTCAAGATCACCCGATCGGCGAACGACGTTTCGGTGACGATCGACGACATTGCTGTCAATTTCGGCGGCGACAAGGACGCTAGTGTCATTCTGCAACCGGGGCTGCACCTGCTGCTTGCCTTTATTCGCGGCAACTACCCAGCCAAGGGCAGCGTCACTGTCGACGGCATCGGCACCGCCGAGATGGAAATAGCCAACGGCACCAACAGCGATTTTGCCACCATCAAGATCCGCGCCTGACAGGGGGATGCCGATGACGATCCGCCCTGCCCTCGCCGCGCTGCTGTTGGCCACGACTGCATTGCCGGTCGCCGCGCAACCTGCCGATCTCGCGGCGCTGCAGGCCCGGCTCGCAGCGCTGGAAAAGGAAGCCTCGGCGATTTCGGCGCAACTGCGTGCACTCCAAGCGGCAGCGCCAGTTCCCGAGGCGACCACCACCGCCGCGACCAGCCGCCTGCCGCAGGTCATCGCCAGCCCCGGCAGGCCATCGGCCGACCTCAACCGCGAGATCGCCGAAACCGCGTTGATCAGCGAAAATGGTGGAGCCCAAAGCCGCATCGGGGCCGCGCTGCTCGACAGTCCGCTGTCGACCAGCAAGGGCGACGCGGCGCGCTTCCTGCTCTCCGCTGGCAGCGACGACACCACGGTCACCCTGCAACTGTCGCGAACGCGCGCGCGCAGCGCTGAAGCCAGGCCATTGGCGGGCTACACCCCTAACCGGCTTATCGAGGAGACCTTGACGTTCAACGCGTCGGCCAGGCTGGCGTCGAACAACCTCGACGGCAAACGCAAGAGCGGCTTCAGCCGGCTCGACAGCCTCGCCGATGGTCAAAAATTCACCTTGCGCTGGTCGCAGATGCGCAGTCGCATCCCCGATGTCAGCAGTGGACGCTTTGCCGAAATCAGCGCCATCGCGTTGACGAAATGCCAGGACATGAACCTGGAGGCAGCGAAAGCAGCGGTCGCGGCCGCAAACAGGGATCCGGCCACCGCCGGCAGCGTCACGATCGAAAGCATTCTGGTCAAGACATGCGATACGATCGCCGATAGCAAATATTATGGGAACTATCTCGAAGAAAAGGACAATCGCGAACGCCAGTTGCTGTTCGATCGTCAACTGCTGCGCAAGAGCTTTTCCTATGGCTTCGAAGCCAGCCTCGGCTACAATGAATTCAGTTATTTCGATGCCGCCACGCCCGATGTGGCCAACCCGCTCGGCTTTGCCAAGACCGATCTGAGCCGCGTCGGCTGGGAAGTCGGCGGTTATGCCTCGGTCTTCCCGCTACCGCAAAGCGCGCTGACCGTCCGAGGCCGGTATCAGGATTCGTTCAAGGCGACCGATACGGTGACCATCTGCCCGCCGTTCCCGGCCGGCGCCACCAGCGTGCAGTGCACGACCGGCGCCTTTGCGATTCCCAAACAAACCGAAAAACTGCTGCTCGCGGTTGAATTCCGCGTCTGGGGCGGCAGCGGCAAGGGTTTCATCGGCCACTGGGCAGTAGCGCCGTCGATTACCTTCGATGCCTTCACCGATGATTATGAAGTCGATGTGCCGGTGTTCCTTGTCGGCAATGCCGATGGCAAGCTGAGCGGCGGAGTACGATTCGGTTATTCGAACAATGACAAAGCAGTGTTCGGCGTCTTCATCGGATCGGCTTTCGATCTGTTCAAATAGGGAGAAACCTTATGGCCTTACCCGACCCCGCCACCCGTCTCGCCATCGCCAAGGCGCACCGCGAGGAGATCCTGGCCGAAGCCGAAGCCGCCGCAGAACGCGCCAAGGCACCGTATCGCGATGCTCTCGCCCGTGCCGAATTGCAGGAACAACAGGCCAAGACCACCAAGGCGGCGAGTGCTGCCAAGGAAGCGCCGCCGCCCGGTCCGCTCGCCGACCTGGCCGGCGCGCTGGCAGCGATTCCGCGCGCCGACAAGAAGCCCGAACTGACCATAGGTACCGATGCCGGCGCGGCCGCCGCCGGTGTGCTGGCGGCGCGCGTCCTTGTTCAGCACGGCGAGCAGATTGCCGAGAAGGTCATCCCGCTGCTTGGCGGCAGGCCCTGTCTGGTGATTGCCGGCCCCACACCACCAGCATCGGGCACGGTGGCGCTGTTCAACGCCCGCCTGCAGATCATTACCGAAGCCCGCGCCGTCGCCGATGCCAATGCGGACGCCGCCAGCGCGGCCTGGGCGGCGCTACAGACGGCGCCGGTCACCAAGTCCCCGCTGGCGCTTGTGCCGCTGGGAGCCGCCATCACCGCCGGCGGTGCGGCGCTGCAGGCAGCGGCCGCGATTGGCAGCTATCTGATCCCCGACCGCAGCTATGGCGCCGTCAAGATCGCCGGCAGCGACGATCGCCTGCTCGCCATTGCCGTCGCCGGCAAGCTGGGGGGAAGCGCGATCTTCCCGCAGAACCTGCCGCCCGCCGATGCCGACGCGCTGCTCGATGACTTCGGCGCCTGGCTCGCCACGAGTGCGGCGCACAGCGAGACCAACACGCAACGCCTTGCCAGCCTCGGCGATGCCGAGGACGCCGCTGCTGTTGCGGTCCGGGCTGGCCTCGAAACCGCCATCGCCAGCGACAAGGCGGCCCGCGCCATGCACCAGGACCTGCTGGCGCTACTTGCGACGACCGACGAAGCCGGGACCAGTTTCATCGCGCGGCTGCTCGCCGAGAAGCGCATCGATGCGCTGCTGCAAACCGACGCCAAAATCCTCTACCTGCAGGTGCACGCCACCGCCGGCAGCAGCATCGGCGAAAAATCAGCCTTCAGCACACCCGTGATGAAGGTCGCCGGCAGCGCCATTATCAGCTGGCTGCTGACCGACGCTGGCGGCACCACCCTGGCGGCCGAGGCAATCGCCGATATCAGCCGCCATATCGCCGTTGAAGATGTCGACAGCGAGCTCGAACAAGCCCGACACATCTAGAGAGCTACTTCGGAGTCGATACAACCTTGCCGACGATGACCGGGTTGGAGGTGCAATGCTTCACTGCCTTAGCTGTCCGTAAGGGGACCTCTTTAGGTACACAGTCGACAAACTGCACAGGGCCGCGATCTTGGGGGAACCCAGATGTCCCACCTGAGCTGACGAACGGCAGCTTTCCGCCTCTCGCCGCCGGGAACCTGCCATTCAGCAACCGGGCCAGTTGGCGAATTTCCGGAATTGGCAAAGCTGCCGGTCGGCAATGCGTCCCTATCTCGGACATCCAGATGCTTTGATGGGCAGCCGGAAAGCAGACCTCGCGCGGATTAATTTGGGCTGTCCGTAAGCCGATGGTTCAGAGAATTGGACAGCAACCGGTCGTCATTTTCTGCGGTCTCGGAGTCGCTCAGGTATTCAGGATGTTGAATAATATGAGATTTGCTGCGTCAGTCGTGCAGCTCTTTGGGACAGGCTCGAACGCCGGTTATGGTTGTTTTTGTCGATTCAAAAGCTTGCACGGTGCAAGACTTTTTCGTCCTCACTGCCCTCGTCAGGGCCATGTCAGAACTGCATGCCAACACCCTCTCCGACCCACAATCGCGGGTTGCACAAACTTGGCCGCGGCCTGCGACCATGGTGTTTTTCAGGGGGCCGATAATGCGACAGAATATCGTGAAACTTTTGGCGGGCGTCGCCATAATGGCGCTGCCGATCGCGGCAAATGCAACAACCACCTTCGGATCGCTCGGCAATTTCGACGCGGTCAACGATACCGGCAGCGTGGCCCATGGCTTCGAGATCGAACTCGAAGGCATTCATGCCAGCAATGTGACCGATACCTTTGGCGGCGCCGGGCGCGGCTTTCCGACCACGGTGGAACGCTATGGCTCTCCAACCATCACGGAATACAGCAACGGCAGCATCTATGGCGTGCGAATCACCTACAGCGCCAATCTCAGCGGTGCGCCCTCTGGCTGGGTGGGCACACCGAGCGGTGTCTACAGCACGCCTGGCGAAAGCTGTTGGACCGGCGGCGGTTCGGGCTATGGGCCGTCGACGCCGTGCGACCATTTCGGCGTCGGGCTGTCTGCCAATCCGTCCAAGACGACGTATAGCTGGCTGGTCGAACAGACGCCTGGCTCGGCAACGCTGATCAACGCCACTTCCAACGTGCTGGCGCCGACCTGGACCGTGACGCCGCAGGCCCCGGCTCCCGGCAATCCCGCACCGGCGCCGGTAATCGTCGCGCAGATCGTGGCGCCGCCTGCCAACTTCGAAGGGCCTGAGCCGCAGTTCGGGACTGCCATCTGGGCCAAGGTGTTCACCACCGAGATCGAAGGTGCGGTCAAGCTCGAGGATCTCGTCGGCGGCAATGCCTTTGTTCAGGCAGCCGAACAGAACACCGAGACAGAGTGGCAACTCCTGCAGACCGATCCCGGCAACCCGTTGTCCGGCATCCTCGAAAACGGCGGCGCGGCCCCGGCCGGCAACAATGCGCAATCAATTGTCCGGCGGTATGAATTCTACAGCTTCACCGGGCTTTACGATGCCGTCTCGCACGAAGCGTTGTTCGGCAACGGCTTTGGCGATTCCAATCCTGGCCCCAGTGACGTCGGCAACTTCATCGGCGCACAGAATGCCGCACTGAATTTCGCCGTTCCTGGCGGCGGCGTTGGCGGCGTTCCGGAACCCGCGGCCTGGGCCATGATGCTGCTCGGCTTCGGCGGCATCGGCAGCATGGCACGCGCCCGACGCAATCGGGCAGTTGCCGCCTGACGAGCTGACAAGACGAGGCAGTACCGCAGTCGATCGATTCATCGACTTCGGTACGCCCGTCAGCTTGCCGTCAGCTTTTTAGTCCAAGGCTCCAGGCAGTCGATCGCTGGACTGGACAGTGTGTCGACCAAGCGACGATGGGCCGCCACCAATGACGTCGACTTGCCAGCGCGCCGTTCGATGACAGCAGCGCGCCTGCTGGGCCTGATCTGCGCCGTCATCGCGATTCAGGTTGTCATCGCGGTGATTTGGGCGATATGGCAGCGCCGGCGGGCGGCGAGCGATCTGGATGGGTCGCGCGTCGAGGGAAGGGCCGCGGTTGCAGTGCCCACCGCGTGGCCCGGCTGGCGACCATTCCGGATAAGCACGCGCGACTTCGAGGATGAAAGCCGAACCCAGTGTTCCCTTGTTCTGGAACCCGTCGACGGCCTCCCGCTGTTGCCATTTCGACCCGGCCAGTTCCTGACCTTCTCGATCCCCAATCCCGCCGCCGGCGAAGCCCCGCTGCTGCGCTGTTATTCGCTCTCCGATCGTCCGAGGCCGGATCATTATCGCATCACCGTCAAGCGGTCGCCCGCGCCGGCAACCCGCCCGGATGTCCCGCCGGGCATCGGATCGACATGGTTTCACGATTCCACCCGGATCGATGACATCGTGCAGGTCCGGGCACCTGCGGGCCAATTCGTTATCGATGAAAACAGCGATGTGCCAGCCGTTTTCATCGCTGGCGGGATCGGCATCACGCCGATGCTGAGCATGATCCTGTGGTGCATCGATGCCCAGCCGGGGCGCGCCCTGCACCTTTACTACGGCCTTCGCGACACCGCCGAATATGCGTTTCGCGCGACGCTGGAAGCGCTCGCGCTTCACCATCCGAACTTTCATCTTACGACGGTATTCAGCGGCCCCTGGCCAATGACTCCCGCCGACGCGCAAAGCTCGCCGCCTGCCTTCATCGATGTCGACCTTCTGCGCAGGACTCTACCCGCCGGGCGCCATCGCTTCCATATATGCGGGCCTGCAGCGATGATGGAGGCGCTGGTCCCGGCTTTGACCGATTGGGGTGTATCCGCGGCCGATATCCATTTCGAGGCGTTCGGACCCGCCTCGGTTCGTTCACCCCTGGCAGCGCCGCTGCGGCGCATCGCGGCGCCCTTGCCGATCCGATTTCGCGCCTCGGGGCGGACGATCGACTGGACCGGCGATGACGCCAACCTGCTCGATCTTGCCGAGCGCAGCGGCATTTTCATCGAAGCTGGCTGCCGAGCGGGGAGCTGCGGAAGCTGTGAGACACGGCTGCTGTCAGGCACGGTCGACTATCCCAAAACGCCCGATTTCGCCGTCAGCACTGGCCACTGCCTGCTGTGCGTGGCGACCCCGGCAACAGCATTAGAACTGGACGCCTGATGGCCGCTTCCGCACATCTGTTCAGCCGGACTGCGCTGCCCTTTTATCTGTCGTTGCTGGCGCTGGCCGGTGCCGCACTGTCGGTCGACGCCGCGCTGCACTTGCTCGATGTCGTCTGGATCGGCCGCTATCTCGGCATTCCGGGCATGCTGCTGATCATCGGTTCCTTCGGCTATTCGCTCGCCAAGCGCCGCTTGATCAAGGGAAAGCCGGCGCCACTGCTGCGCGTGCACGAACGCATGGCCTGGGCCGGGTCGCTATTGGTGCTTGTCCATGCCGGCATCCATTTCAACGCCATTCTCGCCTGGCTCGCGGTAGCGGCGATGCTGGTCAACATTGCCAGCGGGCTGACCGGGAAATATCTGCTGCAGCGTGCCAGGACCCGCCTCGAGGCCTCGCGCCAGCGGCTTAGGGACGAAGGCGTGTCAGGCGCAGCGCTTGACGAGCGCAACTATTGGGACAGCCTGACCTTTGATGCCGTCAAGCAATGGCGCGTCATCCATTACCCGATCACGCTGGCGTTCGGCGTTCTGGCGCTTGCCCACATTGTCGCGATCCTCCTGTTCTGGGGCTGGAAATGAGCCGACGCCGGGCGCTTGTAATCATCGCCGCCAACCTATTGGCCTTGACCGTGCTGGTGTTCGTATATCCGCAGCATATGGTCGCGCCCGGGCCGGTGATGCCCGCGCATGCCGCGATCGGCAATGATTGCTTCGCGTGCCACACGCCGTTTCAGGCTGCGGCGCCGGCGCGGTGCATCGCTTGCCACACGGTCAGCGAAATCGGAATTCGCACGACAAAGGGCGTGCCGCTGGGCCCTGGCCGGTTGAAACGCTCCTTCCACCAGGCGCTGCGTGAAACCGATTGCATGGCCTGTCATACCGACCACGCCGGCCCGGCCCTTACCCGCCGCGCCAGCAAGACATTCTCGCACGCGCTGCTGCGCTTTGAAGTGCAAGGACAATGCGAAACCTGCCACAAGGCGCCAGCGAACGCGTTTCACCGCGACCTGACGATCGGCTGCTCGCAATGCCATTCATCCACGGCATGGAAGCCGGCACGCTTCGACCATGCGCGATATTTCGTGCTCGACGGCGATCACAACGCGCCTTGCGCGACCTGTCACACAACACCGAATTATCGCCAATACACCTGCTACGGCTGCCATGAGCACAACGAAGCGAAACTGCGTGCCCAACATGCGGAAGAAGGCATTCGCAACATCAGCAATTGCGTTGCTTGCCATCGTGGCGCGCGGGAAGAGGCTGGCGAAGGCAGCGGCCGCGAAAGACGCGAAGACGATTGACTCGCGACCCTAGACGACTGCGCCGAAGAAAGCCCCGACACCGGCGGTTGCAGCCATGGCAAAGGCGCCCCAAAAGGTGACACGCAACGTTGCCTTGCCAATGCCGGCACCGCCTGCCTTGGCACCAACCCCGCCGAGGAGCGCAAGAAAGAGCAGCGACGCGACGGCGACGATCGGGACCAGCATCGGTCGCGGCGCAATCAACACCATCAGCAGCGGCAGTGCAGCACCCACTGTAAAAGTTGCAGCAGAGGTGAATGCTGCCTGGATCGGACGGGCATGCCCGCCGGGGACCAATCCCAATTCGTCATGGGCATGGGCGCCCAGCGCATTCTTTGCCATTAATTGCCCGGCGACAGCATCGGCCAGCTCGGGATCAAGCCCGCGCCCTTCGTAGATGGCCGCAAGTTCAGCGCGCTCCGCTACCGGATCGGCTGCAAGCTCGATGGCTTCCCGCGCCAGGTCCGCCTGCTCGGTGTCCGCCTGCGAGCTTACCGACACATATTCGCCCGCCGCCATCGACATCGCACCGGCAACCAGGCCGGCAATCCCGGTCAGCAAGATATCGCCGGGTTTGGCCGCGGCTGCCGCCACGCCGATGATGAGGCTGGCTGTCGACACAATGCCGTCGTTGGCGCCAAGCACGGCGGCGCGCAGCCAGCCAATGCGGGAGACCAGATGGGTTTCGGCATGCAAGCGGCTCATGGGAAAATTCGTCTTTCATCCAAAGTATTGGCGCCGACCGTCGGGGGGCATGGACGGTCGGCGCCCCGGGCTGGCCTAGCGGGGGTTCTTGGCCAGCGCAGCTTCATAGGCCCGGTAATGGGTGCCTTCATCCTCGGCGATCTGGCGGAACATCGCGCCGACCTTGGCATCGCCCGCCGCTTCGGCCTGCTTTGCAAAATCGATATACATCTTCGTATTCTCATAGCGCTCGCCGGCGATCGCATCCTTCAGGTTGGCAGTGTCGGTGCCACCCAGGTTCAGGGCTGCCGCCTCGCGGTCGAAATGCTCATTGGCTTCGACATTGGCGGATTCACGAAAGAGCTTGGCAAGTTCCTTGTTGCCGGCGGCTTCCGCCTGGTCGGCGTAGCGCAGATATTTGAGGTTGGCATAGGCTTCGCCGTGCATTGCCGCTTCAAGGTTGGCGCGGGTACTGGCCGCGAGCGGCTTTGCAACCGGCGTTGCCGCGATCGCCGCGGTCGAGAGTGTCGCCAAGGCCAACGCCAGCAACGGCTTGCTGAAAGACTGTTTCATCGATCGAATCTCCAAATTGCCACGGGGGGCGTGACGTGAGCCTTTCTGGGCCCAAATCCTGACAATGCGCTGACCGCGACGATGAACTCTGTTGCAACATCGCAGATTCATTTTTTGCGGACGTCAGGAGTTGGTCAGCGACGCGGCGCATACCGTCTTCACCGGACGGGTTTTCCGCCGGCTCGACAAGGACAGGTTCCATGACGAATGTGTTGGTACTGAAAACCATGATGGCGCTTTCGGCGTTCTCCATCGCCGGCGCAGCCCTGGCCGGGCCGGTATGCACGACCGAGCCCAAAGCAAAATGGCTGACCGAGGTTCAGATGAAGGCCAAGGTCGCCGAGCTCGGCTACAAGACGATCAAGACCTTCCAGGTTTCGGGCAGCTGCTACGAGATCTACGGGATCAACAAGGATGGCAAGCGCGCCGAGGTCTATTTCAACCCGGTCACCGGCGCAGTCGTCAAAGCCAATATCGATTGACCATGGCAACACCCGCCAGCATCGATCCGACCAGCCTCGCCCGGACGGGCAAGGCTGGTCAGCCCGTCAAGGTCTGGGACCCGCTTGTCCGGGTCCTGCACTGGACAATGGCGCTCGGCGTCATCGCCAACCTCACATTGCTCCGGGAGAATGACGACCTTCACAATGTGGTCGGCTATGTCGTGCTGGGCGCCCTGTCGGTGCGCATCGTCTGGGGCTTTGTCGGCACGCGACACGCGCGCTTTGTCGATTTCGTGCCGCGGCCGACGACGCTCGCCGGTTATCTCAAGGCCATGCTGGCCCGCCGCGAACCGCGCTACATCGGTCACAACCCGGCCGGATCGGTGATGATCATCGGCTTGCTGATATTGTTGGCAACGCTGGGAATTACAGGTTGGATGATGAGCCTCGACCGCTTTTGGGGCGTCGCCTGGGTCGAAAGCCTGCACGAGACCGCCGCCAACATCGTGATGGTGGCTGCTATCCTGCACGTGCTCGCCGCCATCGTCGAAAGCGTGCGTCACAGCGAAAACCTGCCATGGTCCATGATAACCGGCACCAAGCGGGCACCATCGGGAACGGATGTCGATCATGCGCCTCCTGCTCATTGAGGATAACCCGAGGCTGGCGGGCCTGATCCGCGACGGCCTCCAGGGCCAGGGCTTCGCCGTCGATTGGTGCGGCACAATTGCCGGCGCCGAAGCGGCGCTGCAGGTCAACAGTTATGATCTGCTGCTGCTCGATCTCGGTCTCCCAGACGGCGACGGGCTCGAACTGCTGCGTATGGTCCGCCGACGCAAAGACGCAACGCCCATCCTGATCCTGACGGCGCGGGGCGGACTCGACGATCGCGTCGCTGGCCTCGATGCCGGCGCCGATGACTATCTCGTCAAGCCATTCCAGATCCCGGAGCTGGCCGCCCGCTGCCGGGCCTTGATGCGACGGCCCGGCGCAACGCTCGGCACCATCCTCACCTGTGGCAACGTCATGCTCGACACTGCCGAGCGTAGTATCACCATCGGGGCGATGCCGATCGAAGCGCCGCCGCGCGAAGTCGACCTGCTCGAGCACTTGCTCCGCCGCGCCGGGCACGTCGTCGCCAAGGCCGCGCTGGAAAACTCGCTCTATGCCATGGACGCCGAAGTCACACCCAACGCGCTCGAAGCCGTCGTGTCACGGCTGCGCAAGCGCCTCACAACGGGTGATGCCGACGTAACGGTTCGTACCGTTCATGGCGTTGGCTACGCACTGCTCGCGCCGCTCGCGGCGCCTGCGACCACACAGGCTGCAAATGCCTGAACGGTCCGGCACCGGACCATCGCTGTTCCGGCAGATTGCCAGACGCCTGGTTGTCTTTACGCTGATCTTTGCGTTGCTCGACGTTGTCATCGTGCTGGTAACGTACGCCCGGCAGCCGGAATCGCTTGCCCAGGAGCTATTGGGGCTTGAAGCGCGTCGTGTGGCTGTCTTGGGCGACCCTGCCAATACCGTCCCCTTGATGGGCACGCGCAATTGGTCGGCCCGCTTCGTCCAACCCGATGTCGACGATGATGCCGTTCTCATCGACTGGACCCGGCGGGAACAGATCGAGGGCGGCTATCGGATCAGCGGGGTTCGCGCGCTCGATGACGGTGATGATCCGCGCTGGCTGTTCCTGCGCTTCGACGCCATCGGCATACGTCCGTTCCTGCCTGTCATCCGCAACGAACTCATCGAACATGTCGCCCTGCCGCTGGTGCCGCTTGCCGCATTGCTGCTGTTATTCAACATTGTCTCGGTGCGGCGGACCCTGGCCCCGCTTCGGCGTGCCGAAACTGAAGTCGACGGTCTCGATCCGCAGGACATGTCGCTGCGTTTGACGATGCCGAGCGAACCGCGTGAGGTCAACACGCTGGTCAGAGCCGTCAACCGGGCGCTGGCACGGCTTGAAACTTCCGTCCTGACCTTGCGCGATTTTACCGCAAACGCTGCTCATGAACTCCGCACACCATTGGCCATCATGCAGCTCTCGCTGGAGCGACTCCCCGACGGTCCGATCAAGTCCGACCTGCAGACCGACGCCGACCACATGACCAGACTGGTCGGCCAGATGCTCGACCTCGCCCAAGCGGAGGCTCTTGTCGTTGACGACCCCTTGGTCGTCGATCTCGCGGCAGTCGGGCGCGAAGTGGTGACCCAGCTCGCACCCAAAAGCTTTGCCGCTGGCCGCGAACTCAGGTTCACGGATCATGGCGGCGCGATGATCGATGGACACGCCGAGGCCGTGTTCCGCATATACCGCAACCTGGTCGACAACGCGCTCGCGCATGCCCCTGGTGCGACGCCGATCGAAGTGTCAGCCGGCCCGGGGCCGCAACTGTCCGTTCGTGATCATGGTCCCGGCATCCTGGCGGCTGACCAGACCCATCTGTTCGAACGCTTCTGGCGCAAGGATCGCAGCAGCACCGATGGTGCCGGTCTTGGTCTCGGCATCGTGAAGAGGCTGGTCGATGCCCATGGCGGCACCATTGCGGTCGAGGCACCTGGGGGTGGAGGCACGTTGTTTCGAGTTCAGTTTCCAAGCGCAGATGTCGCTGCCTGATCAAGCATCGCAGTCAGAATTCGGTCAGTGTGCGAGGGTAGTCAGAGAGTCGACTTCAAAAAAGCTGAAGGAGACCGTGATGACCGAATTCGCCACACCCGCCAGCATTGCGCCAGCATTGCGCCGGCATGTAGGCGAAGGCACAGGCAAGAAGAATTACCGCCATCTGCGACCGGAGTACTGAGGTGGTCCCGGAAAACTGGACAGGGTGTTAAGCTATTCCCGATCTGAAGGACGGACGGGAATGAAGACGACGAGGAAGCGGTATTCGGCTGATTTCAAGGCCAAGGTTGCGCTGGAGGCGATCCGCGGTGACCTGACG
>JBBQPR010000027.1:0-35560 GCA_038217075.1 Sphingomonadales bacterium | reverse complement strand
TGACATGGCGACTTGCCCTCACTATGTCACCCCCAACGATAGAATCGGGAGCGAACAATGAACCCCTTGGTGACGACAGAATGGCTCGCAGCCGAAATGGGCAAGAGCGATATTCGAGTCATCGATGCGACCCTGTTCATGGACGGCGCCGGCCGTGACGCCCGCGCCGAATTCGAAGCCGCCCATATCCCCGGCGCCGTGTTCTTCGACATCGATGAAGTTTCCGACACATCGTCCGATCTGCCGCACATGTTGCCTCAACCGGAAAAATTCGCCAGCCGCATGCAGGCGCTCGGCCTTGGCGATGGCAGCCGCATCATCGTTTATGACAACAGCCCGCTGAAATCATCGGCGCGCGTCTGGTGGATGCTCACCCTGTTCGGCGCCCATGAAGTCGCCATTCTGGATGGCGGTTTCGCCAAATGTCAGGCCGAAGGCCGCAGCGTCGAAAGCGGCAAGCCCATCGTCCGCCACCGCCATTTCACCGTCTGGGCCGACAAGAACCTCGTCCGCGACCAGAAACAGATGACCGAAAACCTGCGCACCAAGGCCGAACAGGTCATCGACGCGCGCTCCGTCGGCCGTTTTACCGGCACCGAACCGGAACCCCGCGCCGGTCTGCGTGGCGGCCATATACCCGGTTCGAAAAGCCTGCCGTTCACCGAATTGTTCAACGATGATGGCACCTACAAGCCTGTCGTCGACATCGCCGCCGCCTTCAAGACCGCCGGCATCGACATTGCAAAGCCATTGGTCGCCACTTGCGGATCGGGCATCACCGCTTCCGTGCTGGCCTTCGCCGCCGCGCTGCTGGGCAACCAGAAAGTCGCGATCTATGATGGCGCCTGGACCGAATGGGGTTCCAGCACCTCCAACCCGGTCGTCGCCGGCACCTGATGGTTGCGCCGGCCCGGCGCCTCTCCTAGCGTCCGCTGATGACCGACAACCGCCGCCACCCACCTGAGGACCTGTCCGGCTACGGCCCAGCCACGCGGTTGACCCATGCCGGGCGCGGCCCGGGCTATACCGACGGCGTCGTAAACCCACCCGTCTGGCGCGCCTCGACGATCCTGTTCGACAGCCTCGCCGCCCTCGATGCAGGTATAGCCGCCCCAGACAAGGGGCTTTATTACGGCCGCCGCGGCACCCCGACCCATTGGGCGCTGGAAAACGCCCTGACCGCGCTGGAACCGGGCGCCGCCGGCACGAAACTCTATCCATCGGGCGTTGCCGCCATCACCACAGCGCTGCTGGCAGTCGTCAAATCCGGCGACCATGTGCTGATCACCGACAGCGCTTATGAACCGACCCGGCTGTTCGCCAACAACACGCTCGCCCGCTTCGGCGTCGAAACCAGCTATTTCGACCCGACCATCGGCGCCGGTATAGCGGACCTCGTCCAGCCTAATACCACCGCCATCCTGCTCGAATCCCCCGGCTCGCTCAGCTTTGAAATCCAGGACATACCGGCCATTACCGCCATCGCCCGTGGGCGTAACATCGTCACCATGATCGACAATACCTGGGCGACCCCCTTGCGCCTGCAACCGCTGGCGCTGGGCTGCGACATCGGCTTGCAGGCACTCACCAAATATCCCGGCGGCCACAGCGATGTGATGATGGGCTCGGCCACCGCCACCCCGGCGCTCTGGCCCCGCCTGAAGGCTGCCACCTACCGACTCGGCCACACCGTATCGGCGGACGATGCGGCGCTGGTGCTGCGCGGCCTGCGCACCCTGTCGCTGCGGCTCGACCGGCAGGAAGCCAGCGCGCTGGCCATCGCCAAATGGCTTGCGGCGCACCCCGCCGTCGATCGCGTCTGGCACCCCGCCCTGCCCACCCATGCCGGCCATGCCCTGTGGAAACGCGATTTCTCCGGCAGCACCGGGCTGTTCTCCATCGTCCTTAAACGCGGCAGCCGGGCGCACACCGCGGCGCTGGTCGACGATCTCGCGCATTTCGGCATCGGTTTCAGTTGGGGCGGCTATGAATCGCTGATTCTGCCCGTTGAACTCGACAACATCCGCACCGCGACCACCACCCCGCTCCCCGGCCCGATCCTGCGACTCTCCATCGGTCTGGAGGACGTCCCCGATCTCATTGCCGATCTCGCCGCCGGGCTGGACCGCTACGAGGCGCAGTTCTGACCGCCACCCCGCTTATTCCCTAGTCTCGGTTACGCCCGTCACCCGATAGGCTGTCCCCACAAGCGGAGATCTGACCATGACCAGCGATTTTGCCGACCTCGACGCCCTTGGTCAGGCGGCGCTTGTCGCCAGTGGCGCCGCCGGCCCCGCCGAACTGCTCGAAGCCGCCATCGTCCGCGCCGAAGCCTGCAACCCCGCCCTGAACTTCATGGCGCAACCGCTCTACGACCGCGCCCGCGCCAGCGCAAAATCGCCATTCACCGGCCCCTTCGCCGGCGTCCCGTTCCTTGTGAAAGACCTCAACATGCACATCGCCGGGGAACGATCCGGTGAAGGCAGCCGCTTATGGAATGGCTATCGACCAAATTATAATTCAACTGCTTATGATCGCATTCTCGCTTCGGGTCTGAATACATTCGGCAAGACCACCAGCCCGGAACTCGGCCTCACCGTCACCACTGAAAGCAAGGCGACCGGCCTCACCCGCAACCCCTGGAACCTGAACCACAGCGCCGGCGGGTCGAGCGGCGGCGCCGCCTGCGCGGTCGCAGCCGGCGTTGTCCCCATCGCCCAGGCGTCGGACGGCGGCGGTTCGATCCGGTGCCCTGCCGCCGCCTGCGGCGTGTTCGGCATGAAGCCATCACGCGGCCGGGTACCGCACGGGCCAAAGGCCACCGAAGGCTGGCTTGGCCTGACAGTCACCCATGCCGTCAGCCGGTCCGTCCGCGACAATGCCGCCCTGCTCGATGCCCTCGCCGGCCCGGAAACCGGCAGCCGCTATACCGCCCCTGCCCCCGATGGCAGCTTTCTGAATGCGACCAGGCGCGACCCCGGCCGCTTGCGTATCGCCCTGATGATCGCACCGCTGACCGGCGTGCCCGTCCATCCCGACGTCGAAGCCGCCACCCGCGACGCCGCGCGCCTGCTCGAAAGCCTTGGCCACCATGTCGAGGAAGCAACCCCCGATCTGTCGGGCGACGCGCTTGCCGAGGCCATGGTCGCGGTCATCGCCGCCTGCACCACCGCCGATATCGGCAACCGCTTGAAACAATTGGGCCGCGACGATGCCGGCGACGATATCGAAACCGTCACCCAGATGTTCGCCCATATCGGCCGCAAGACCAGCGCCACCCAGTTGATCGCCGCCAATGATCTGTTCCAGCACGCCGCCATCGTCATGGCGCGCTTCCTCACCCGCTACGACGTGCTGCTGTCCCCGGTGTTCGCGCATCCGCCGATCGAGCTTGGCAAGATCGACATGTCGCCGCCCGACATCGCGACATGGACCGCCAATATCACCGGCTACAGCGCCTATACCGCGCTCGCCAACCAGACCGGGCAACCGGCCATGTCGCTGCCACTGGGCATGAGCAGTACCGGCCTGCCGATCGGCATCATGGCCACCGGCCGCTATGGCGAGGAAGCGTTGCTTTATGCGCTCGCCGCGCAGATCGAGCGCGCCGTGCCCTGGGCCGGCCGTCGCCCGCCGGGCTAGTCCGCCATCCGGCGCGATCAAAGCACCCTATTCGACATCCTCGACATCGACGGCCTCACCCGTCACGCGCTGGCTCAACGCCGCCGCCATGAACGGATCGAGATCGCCATCCAACACATCGGACGGTGCGGTCGACGTGACGCCGGTCCGCAAATCCTTAACCAGCTGATAGGGTTGCAGCACGTAGGACCGGATCTGATGGCCCCAACCGATGTCTGATTTGCCGGCTTCGACATCCGCCGCCGCCGCTTCCCGAATCGCCAGTTCGCGCTCATACAACCGCGCCTTCAGCATCTTCATCGCCGTGGCGCGGTTCTTGTGTTGCGATCGTTCGTTCTGGCACGCCACGATCACGCCCGTCGGCATATGGGTGATGCGCACCGCCGAATCGGTGGTGTTGACGTGCTGCCCACCGGCACCGGAAGCGCGATAGGTATCGATCTTCAGGTCCGATTCCTTGATATCGATGTCGATATCATCGTCGATCTGCGGGTAAATCCACACGCTGGCAAAGCTGGTGTGCCGCCGCGCCGCGCTGTCATAGGGGCTGATCCGCACCAGGCGATGCACACCGCTTTCGGTCTTGGCCCAGCCATAGGCCTGCGGGCCCTTGATCAGCATGGTGGCGTTCTTGATGCCGGCCTGCTCGCCTGCGTGAAAGTCGATCAATTCG
The DNA here is from genome assembly GCA_038217075.1 of Sphingomonadales bacterium. Classification (GTDB taxonomy): domain Bacteria; phylum Pseudomonadota; class Alphaproteobacteria; order Sphingomonadales; family Sphingomonadaceae; genus Sandarakinorhabdus. The sequence goes on along the minus strand of JBBQPR010000027.1, from coordinate 31,245 downwards.
ACCTTGTAACCATGGCGCTCGGCCCAACGCTGGTACATGCGGCGCAGCATCTCGGCCCAATCCTGGCTTTCGGTGCCGCCGGCGCCGGAATTGACCTCGATATAGGCATCGTTGTTGTCGGCCTCCCCGGCCAGCAACGCCGCCACCTTGTCGCGCTCGGCGCGCTCGGCAAGCGTCTTCAACGCGGCCACGCCCTCCACGGCCATGGCCTCATCGCCCTCGGCCTCGGCCATTTCGATCAACTCGGACGTGTCCGAAAGCTCGCTTTCAATGGCCCGCGTCGCCGCAATCGCCTCATCGAGCCGCCGCCGCTCCGTCATCACCGCCTGGGCGATCTTGGGACTATCCCACAACTTCGGGTCCTCGACCCGCGCGTTCAGCTCATCAAGGCGGCGGAGTGCACGATCCCAGTCAAAGAAACCTCCTCAGCAGGTCCAATGCCTGCTTGATGGAATCCGCGTAATTCTGTGCCTCGGCACGCATGGTAAATATCCCTTTGGGTTGCACGCGGCATAAGGGCGGACGCGGTGCGGTGCAAGCCGTTGCAGCGGCGCAGGCCGGGCAACCCGACCAACACCCGTGCATCGTAAGTTTACTAAGTTGACGGTTTCGGGCGCATTTCACGAATATGCGGGGCGCCCCCAACGGCTATTCCACCTGCCAATATCGGCTGCGTCAGTTTCAACGAATGCATGACAATCGGGATAGCCGATTTCAAGCGTGTAGGACAGACCGGCCAAATCGCTTGAATGACGAGCGCAGCGTCCGCTACCGACCCGGTTACGGACATCTAAGGCGCCCGCTTCAACCGGCGGCAATGGGCCGGTTGCTGAATGGCAGGTTCCGGGCGGCGAGAGGCGGAAAGCTGCCATCCGGTCCGCCACTCAGCAACGGCAGCTCTCGACCCAGAGCCGGTCGTTCGTCATTAGGTTTGGGGATGTCTGCTTGTGCCAGGAGCCGCCTTGCATGCAGTAGATAGTTCCGTACGCGCAGGGAACCTCGCAAAGTGACGGAAGTTAATTTGGAATTGGCATCCGCAATCGTGCGGCGTGTGCGATCCTGTGGAAAACAGACGCATCGATCCAACCGCTAAGTAGCTGCGCGCGAGGAACCGCCGATGAATGATTGCACCGCCTCTGCTAAGCTGTCTTTCGACCACGCCGGGCTCTCGTCGGTCAACGTCAAAGCCTCGATGGCGGAGCATGGACCAAACGAACTGCCCAAGGCAGGCGCGCGGTCGGTTTTCAAGATTTTCGGCGAGGTCGTTCGCGAACCCATGCTGGCGCTTTTGCTGGTGGGCGGTCTTGCCTATCTGCTGCTGGGAAACCTAGCCGAAGCGTTGATCCTGCTGGCCTTTGCGACGTTCTCGGTCGCTGTCACCGTCATTCAGGAAACCCGTACCGAACATGTACTCGATGCGCTGCGCGACCTGTCGGCGCCTCGCGCGTTGGTGATCCGGAACGGCGAACGCGTGCGCATCGCCGGGCGCGACGTCGTGACCGGCGATCTTCTGGTGCTCGAACAGGGCGACCGGGTCGCCGCCGATGCAACCTTGCACGAGGCCAGCGACCTGCAAATCGACGAGTCGCTGTTGAGCGGTGAATCACTACCAGTGACCAAGCTGGCGCTGGCAGCGGCTGCATCGGGCGCCGATCACCGCCCCGGTGGCGATGCGCAGCCTTATGTCTATTCGGGTTCGCTGGTCGTTCGAGGTAGCGGCCTGGCGGTCGTCGATGCAACTGGAGCCGCAAGCGAGATTGGCAAGATCGGCGCTTCGCTGGCAACGCTGGATACCGAGGCACCGCGGCTGCGCACCGAAACGGCGCGCATCGTCAAGCTGTGCGCCATCGGCGGCGCTATCGTCGCGGCCGCGGTCGTGCTGCTTTATGGCTTCACGCGCGGCGGCTGGATCGATGCGGTGCTGGCCGGCATCGCCATCGGCATGTCCATGCTGCCAGAGGAATTTCCGGTCGTGTTGACCATCTTTCTCGCCATGGGCGCGTGGAGGATCGGCCAGGCCGGCGTGCTGACCCGCCGTGCGGCTGCAATCGAGACACTTGGCTCGGCAACCGTGCTGTGCACCGACAAGACCGGAACGCTGACCGAAAATCGCATGCAAGTTGCCGAATTGTGGCTGCCGACGGGTGAGATGGTGGTGCTGGCAACTGACACCGCGTTGTCCGAAGCCTTTGTCGGCTTGGTTGCTACCGGCGTTCGTGCAAGCGCCATCGATCCAGTGGACCCCATGGAGGTGGCGATCCATGCTGTCCAAACGCCGCCGCCAACTGATGCTGCTGCCAAGCTGTTACTTGGCTATGGGCTCCGGCAGGAACTACTGGTTGTGGCCAATGTCTGGGAGCAACCCGGAAAGCCTCGCGCCTTTGCCGTTGCGGCAAAGGGCGCGCCCGAGGCGATTGCCGAAATCTGCCAACTGATCCCGAACGAAAGGGTGTCACTGATGGCGGCGGTCGATGCGATGGCATCTCGCGGCATTCGTGTGCTTGGCGTCGCCAGAGCGGAGACGTCGGACAAAACCTGGCCTGAAACGGCGCGCGGCTTCGCCTTCACGCTGGTCGGCCTTATTGGCCTCGCCGATCCGCTGCGCGCCAGCGTCCCTGCCGCCGTCGCGGAATGTCGTTCGGCGGGTATTAGGGTGGTGATGATCACTGGTGATCACGCTGTCACCGCGCGTGCCATCGCGAGGCAGGCGGGGATTGCCGACGGCGATGTAATGACTGGCGCCGACATGGCCGAGCTTGACGAAGCGCAACTGGTGGAGCGGTTGAAGACCGTCACCGTGTTCGCGCGGATCATGCCCGAACAGAAATTGCGTATCGTCACCGCGTTCAAGGCCCTGGGCGAGATTACTGCGATGACCGGCGACGGCGTCAACGACGCGCCCTCGCTCAAGGCGGCGCATATCGGCATCGCGATGGGCAAGCGCGGCACCGATGTGGCGCGCGAGGCTTCGGCGATTGTCCTCCTTGATGACGATTTCGGCGCGATCGTTACAGCCATCGGCCTAGGCCGGCGCATCTACGACAACATCCGCAAGGCGATGGCATTCATCTTTGCAGTGCACGTGCCGATCGCCGGGCTGGCGTTGTTGCCGCTCGCCTTGGGCCTGCCCCTGCTCTTCGGACCGATCCACATCGCGCTCCTTGAAATGGTCATTGATCCGGTGTGCGCGCTGGTCTTCGAGGCGGAGCGTGCCGAGAAAGACATCATGCGCCGCAAACCGAGAGCCGTAGCAGATCGGCTATTCTCGTGGCGGATGATCGTGTGGAGCTTGACGCAGGGCTGCCTCGCCTTTGCCATGCTGGCGGCGCTGTACCTGGTCGCGCGAACACGCGGCATGCCCGAGGGCGAGGTTCGCGCGTTGACATTCTTCGCTCTGGTGACGGCGATCCTCGCCCTAATCCTGATCAATCGCTCGTTCAGCACATCGCTGCGTCAAGCGCTCGGGCAGGAAAACCCAGCGCTGCGCTATGTGTTCGGCGCCATCGTTCTGATCACCGCGATCATCCTCTTTGTGCCGGCTGTGCAGACGATCCTGCGCTTCGAAAATCTGCGCGGCGTCGATCTTGCCTTCGCAGCCGGGCTTGGCGGGTTATTATTCCTGCTGCTCGAACTGCTAAAACCGCTCGCCAGGCGTGCGATATTTGAGACGGCAGCAGCGGCAGACGCGAACTTGCTGCCAAATTCCGCTTGATTTGCCTCAGAGCAAGCGGCGTCGATAAGCAGTAAGTGGCTTACCGCAGCCCTTACAACCTGTACGACAGCTTTGCCTAAGCGTTGGTCAAAATGTCCCAGACCCGGCCATCTAGCCCAATTGGTAACCTTGTCCGCTTTCAGCCGATCGGCAGGCGAGCCGCAATGACCGAGATTAGGGCGCAAAGCAGTCACGACGAAGTCGCCATCCGAATATCAGCTTCGCGCCAAAACCGGCCACTCCCGAACCGCAAATGCCGCTCAATAAATTCCGCCCGTATTCTCCAAAAACTCCGCATCGCTCCGCACCCTGCCCTTGTGGGTCGTGTCGAATTCATTGGCCTTGCCGGTGCGGCGGGGTTCGCTGTCGGGTTTGAAGGCTTCCCAGATCACTGCGGCCTTGGGCTCGTTGGTGGGCCAGGCGTCGAACACGCGCTTCCCCGTGCGCCGTTCGATGCGCACCATGCGGACGCCGGCGGGGATGTTGAACGGCGTCTTGGGCGCGTCCTTCAACACGTCCTTGCCGAATTGATCCCAGATCGGCGCCGCGGTCGTGCCGCCCTGGGCAGCGCCGCCCAGATTGCGCGGCTTGTCGTAGCCAAGGTACAGCGCCGCCACCAGATCCTGGGTGCCGCCCACGAACCAGACATCCTTTGGCCCGCTCGTCGTGCCGGTCTTGCCGGCGAAGGGCCGATTCAGATCGAGCAACCGCGTGCCGGTGCCGCGCAGCACCACGCCTTCCATCAGATGCACGGTCTGGAACGCCGTGCGCGGGTCCATCACCTGCCGCGGCGCGCTGCCGGGGCGCGGCATCGGCCCGCCATCCCAATCGGCGGCGGCACAGCCGGGGCAGGAACGATTGTCCCGGCGATAGATCACCTTGCCATCGCGATCCTGCACCATGTCGATCAATGATGGCTGCAACGCCCGCCCGGCGTTGAAAATCTGCGCATAGGCGTTGGTCAACTTCATCACCGTGGTTTCGCCGGCGCCCAGCGCGATCGCCAGCACCGGCTGGTAATTGCCGATGCCCAGCGCCTTGGCCTGCGCGACGATCTTGTCCATGCCGGTATTGAACGCCACCCGCACCGTCATCAGGTTGCGCGATTGTTCCAGGCCCCAGCGCAAAGTCTGCGCCCCGGCGCTGCGCATATTGCCGAAATTCCGGAAGCATTTCGTGCCCAGCGACTTGCTTTGGAACACGCAATAGGGCGCATCGACCACGATCGAGGATGGCGTGAAACCATTGTCCATCGCGGTTGCGTAAACGATGGGCTTGAACGTCGATCCCGGTTGCCGGAACGCCTGTGTGGCACGGTTGAAACTTTGCGTGCGGGCATCGAAACCGCCGACCATCGCCAGCACGCGGCCGGTGTGCGGGTCTTCCGCCACCATGCCGCCCGAAATCTCTGGCGCCTGGCGCAGCGCATAGCCACCGGCGTTCCTGGTCACCACGATGACATCGCCGGTTTTCAACGCACTGGACGCGGCGATATTGGTATCCCGCAGCAATTGCGTCGCCGATGATGCCGGCATGGTGCCGGTGCTGCCATCGGTAAAGCCAAGCCGGGAATCGCTGCCGTTTTTGCCCAGCACAACGGCCTTTTGCCAATCATCATAACCGGTTGAAACGCTGGTCGATTGCAACCGCCCCTGCCAGCCATCGCCGGCATCGATGTGCGCCGCCGGCCCGCGCCAGGCCCGGCCGCGTTCATAGCGCACGAAACCATCGCGCATGGCGCGTTCCGCCGCCGCCTGCATCACCGGGTTTTCCGATGTGCGGATCCACAGGCCACCGCCATAGACGCTGTTGCGGCCGTCCTGCTCGGTTTCGCCGAACTTGGCGATCAATGCGCGGCGTACATCCTCGGTGAAGTAATCCGACGGGCGGCCCGATGCGAACGAGCGGTTGGGCGCCGCCACCAATGGTTCGGCTTCGGCGGCATCATGCTCGGCCTTGCTGATATAGCCATTGGCCAGCATCTGGCGCAGCACATAATCCCGCCGCGCCACTGCCCGGGCGTTTTGCGACACCGGGCTATAGGTGCTCGGCGCCTTGGGCAGGATGGCGAGATAGGCCATCTGCGACAGATCGAGCGCGTCCACGGATTTGCCGAAATAGGCCTGCGCCGCCGCCTCCACGCCATAGGAATTGCGGCCGAGGAAGATCTGGTTGAGGTACAGCTCCAGAATCTGCTGCTTGGAGAACACCGCCTCCATCCGGCGCGCCAAAATCGCCTCGCGCAGCTTGCGGGTATAAGTGACCTGGTTGCCGATCAGGCTTTTCGCCACCTGCTGGGTGATGGTGGAGGCGCCGACGCGCCGTTTGCCGGTGAACGTCGATTCGACGTTGGTGAACACGGCACCCAGGATGCCGACATAATCCAGCCCGCCATGTTCAAAGAATGTCTTGTCCTCTGCCGAGATATAGGCCTGCACGAGACGCTCTGGAATCTCGTTATATGGCAGATAGATACGGCGTTCGCGGGTGAAGCTGGTCAGCACATTGCCGTTGATGTCGCGCACCGTCGATGGCAGCGCCGGGGCGAATTGCGCCAGGTCATTTTCATCCGGCAGGCCACGCGCCGCGGCCCACAGCACGATGGCCGCCAGCATGGCCATCGCGACCACGCCCACACCACCCCAGATCAACCATTTGCGCATCGATACTCCCAACACAGCCCCGTCGATAGCGACTGTGGCCGCATGAGGGAAGCGCCTCAATCCCCCAGCAGATGACGTTCGATGGCCATCGCGATGCCATCGGCGATGGTGCGCTGGCCCTTGGTCGAAAACAGCACGGCCGCGTCATCGGCATTGCTGATATAGCCGGTTTCGAGCAGCACCGACGGCACATCCGGCGCCTTCAGCACGTAAAATCCGGCAAAATGGTGAAATTCGCCCCGAAAGCGGATGCGATCCGACAGCGTTGACTGCAACACGTCGGCAAACTGCACCGATACGTTGCCGGTGGCGCGGCGTGACAGATCTATCATGATATCCCCCACATCGGCCGACATCACACCCAGATTCAGCCCGCCGATGATATCGGCCTTGTTCTCGCGGGATGCCAGCCGCGCCGCGACCGCATCGGATGCCACCGCCGACAGCGTATAGACGCTTGCCCCTTGCGCCAAAGGGTTGGGGGCCGAATCGGCGTGGATGGATACAAACAAGTCGGCACGCGCCAGGCGCGCGATGGTGACGCGGCCACCCAGCGGAATGAAGCGATCATCGTCGCGGGTCATTTTGACCCGGACTTTGCCCGAACGTTGCAACGCGCGTGCCGTCGCTTTGGCGATCGCCAGCGTCACGTCCTTTTCATAGCCGCCGTTGATACTGATGGAACCGACGTCCTTGCCGCCATGGCCGGCATCGATGACGACAAGCGGCTTGCCGCCCGATCGCGGCTGGATACCGCGGCGCTTGCGAAAAGGCGGCGGCGCGGTAGCGGCTTCTGCAACGTCTGTCGCGGCCGCAGCCGTATCCGCCGGCGTAACCGGCAGCGCGGCGGTCGCCGACCCGAACATGTCGGCGGGTAGTTCGAAATCGCCCGGCCGCGCGGCAACAGGCGGCGAGAGAGCAAGCGCCGACGAAGCAACAGCGGCCGCCGCCGGCTTGGCTTCGCGACCGGCAGGCACGGCACCCGCCGCAGGGCCACCCGTCAACACCGGCAAAGGCGTTCGCCGCTTTTCGACATTGGCGGCAAAGGCTGCATCGTCGATGCGGCGCAATTCCAGGGTCATGCCGCCGGCGCCGCCGCGTGCCGAAACGATTTCCAGCGGCCGCGACAGATCGATCACCAGACGCGCCATGTTCGGCGCAAACATGGCAGCGCGCAGCCTGGTGACGCTGCCGGCCCCATCCACCGTCACCGCCGCCGGAATCGTTACCGCCGGCATATCGATGACAAGCCGATACGGCGCCCCGAGCGCAAACTGGAAAGCAACGGCAGGCGGGCCATCGGTGCCAACGGTCACGGTGCCGGGAACGATCGACAGGCCGGTCAATTGCGCTGCGGCCAGGGGCGCAGACATCAACAGGTTCAAAAGGATCAGCCAACGAAACACGGTTTAGCGGATAGGGGCCCCGGCGGCTCGCCGCAACCGTCAGCCAGTCACTTCGGCGCGGATACCGCTACGGCGCGATCGGCGTGCGCCGCAATGAACAGGCCGCGCGCCGCCGGTGGTGGCAGCATCAGCGCCGGCAATTCATGCCCCGGCACCGGCGTAAAACGGAATACGCGGCGTTGCATACGAAACTGGCCTTCACTGGCCTGAACATTGCTGACCGAAAACCCGATTCGCTGGGCTCCCGACGCAGCGGGCACCAAAATCGGTTGCCGCACGGTCATGCCAGCGGCCCCTGCGACGAGGCCGGAAGCGGCTGGCCCGGAAGTAACAGGCCCAAGAACGATAGGCACAGTAGAAACTGGCGCAGCAGCGACCGGCGCAGGCGTTGCGATCATGGCAACCACCAGCCCTAGCAGCACCAGGCCTGCCCCATAGGTCAGCCCCAGCCTGATTCCCGCCAGCTTTTGCCGTTCGCTCATGCCTATGCGATTCTCCCCGTCGCCCGTTATACACCCAACGTACCGCGCCGAAATCCCCCATCCGGGGGATCATCGCCGATTAGCCACGAAGTACCGCGCGGCCTGCGTAACGCGCGCTGCTGCCCAGCTCTTCCTCGATACGGATCAACTGGTTGTACTTGGCCAACCGGTCCGATCGCGCCAGGCTGCCGGTCTTGATCTGGCCGGTGCCACAGGCGACCGCGAGATCGGCGATGGTCGAATCCTCGGTTTCCCCCGAACGATGCGACATGACGCTGCGATAGCCGGCGCGGTGCGCCATTTCGACCGCCGCCAGCGTTTCCGACAGCGTGCCGATCTGGTTGACCTTTACCAGCAACGCATTGGCCAGCCCGTCCTTGATGCCCTGTTCAAGCCGCGCCGGGTTGGTGACGAACAGATCATCGCCAACCAGTTGGTGCGTCGCGCCCAATTTGTCGGTCAACGCCTTCCAGCCGATGAAATCATCCTCGGCCATGCCATCTTCGATCGACAGGATCGGATAATCCCGCGCCAGCGCGACATAATAATCCGCCATTTCCTCAGGGGTCAGCTTCAACCCCTCGCTGGCCAGAACGTAACGGCCATCGTGGAAAAACTCTGTCGCCGCCGGGTCGAGCGCGATGAACACATCCTCGCCCGCCTTGAACCCGGCCTTGGCAATCGCCGCCATGACGAAATCCATGGCCGCGCGGGTGCCCTTCAGATCGGGCGCAAAGCCGCCTTCATCGCCAACCGCCGTCGAAAACCCGCCCGCCTTCAATTCACCCTTCAACGTGTGGAAAATCTCCGCACCCCAGCGCACCGCCTCCGAAAGCGTCGGCGCGCCCACCGGCATCACCATGAATTCCTGAAAATCGATCGGGTTGTCGGCATGGGCACCGCCGTTGACGATGTTCATCATCGGCACCGGCAACAGGCTGGCCGAAACCCCGCCGACATAGCGGTGCAAAGGCAGCCCGCGCGAATCGGCCGCGGCCTTTGCTGCCGCCAGGCTGACCCCCAGAATCGCGTTGGCGCCAAGCCGCGCCTTGTTCAGCGTGCCGTCCAGCTCGATCATCGCCGAATCGATCTCGCCCTGCTCCTCGGCGTCCATCCCGGACAGCGCATCGAATATTTCGCCGTTGACGCCCGCCACGGCCTTCAGCACGCCCTTGCCCATGTACCGCGCCTTGTCGCCGTCGCGCAGTTCAACCGCCTCATGCGCGCCGGTCGACGCCCCAGATGGCACCGCGGCGCGGCCCGTCGATCCATCTTCCAGCACGACATCGACTTCGATGGTCGGGTTGCCGCGCGAATCGAGGATCTCGCGAGCGTGGATATCGATGATGGCTGTCATGGTCTGGCCCCCTCAAGGCATTCTGCCGGCACCCTGCCCGCTATGGTCAATTGCGTTGAATGTTGCGCTCCAAGGCGTTGCGGGCCATCTATCGGGGGAACCCGGCGGCGGCAAATGTTTCGATGCAACCCAGCGCCGTCAGCCGCGTTTAATTGGGTGCATCGGCAGTTTGCCCTATGCTAACCGCGCAAGCCAGGTACGAAAGACGTTGTGATGACAAATGCAAAGCCCCAGGGGTCGTCGAATCCCGCCTCCGCCGGCGCTTTCAACGATGAAAGCGACAGCTTTGACGACGCCGTCGCCGGCCGCAATGCGCCGCGCGGCACCAGCCTCATTTCCGCTGCCGAAAGCCGGCTGATGGAACTGGCCGAAGATGGCAAGGCAGAATTGTCGCGCAGTTTCGACGGGCTGGTCATGCTCGCCCATGAATTCGCCGCCAAGCTGGATAGCAACAACGCCGGCCCCTTCGGCGACTATCTGCGCCAGGCCGCCGGCGCGCTTGAGGGGTTGCAGGAAACCCTGCGCGACCGCCCGGTGGCGCATCTGCTCGACGATGGTCGTGATCTGGTGCGCCGTTCGCCGCAAATGGCCATTGGCGTTGCGCTGGTCGCCGGCTTCATCGCGGCACGGCTGATCAAATCCGGGACGAACCCCGGGACGAACCCCGGGACGAACCGTTGAAGGAACCGGCCCCCGGCGAGATCGAACTGGCGCACCCGTCAGACCGCCCGGCGCCACCGCAGGCGCCGCGCCCGTCCGTCGGCGACCTGCTGCGCCAATTGGTCGATAACGTCATCGCCCTGGTGCATTCCGAAATCCGCCTCGCCAGCAGCGAGGTCCGCGACAATATCGCCGGCGCCGTCGGCAGCCTGGCAACGGTCGCCGCCGGCCTGATGCTGTTGTCGGTGGCGATGCTCTGCCTGCTGGGCGCCCTGGTCGTCGTGCTGGCCAGCTATACCGGCATCGTCGCCGCGGCGCTTATCGTTGGGCTTGTTGCGCTGGTTCTGGGCATCGGGCTGATTTATGGCGGTGCCGCCAGATTAAAGGCCACAGACCTTGCGCCGCGACGGTTGACCGCCAATCTGAAACGTGACGTCGAGAGTTTGAAGGGAGACTGACATGGCATCGGAACCGGTAGAGCGCTTCGCCGCCGAAGCCGATAGTGCACGCGAACGTGTCGCCTCCACCATCGACGCCATTCAGGAACGCCTCGATCCGCGCCGTATTTTCGGCGACACGCTGGATCGATTGTCCGGTGGCGGGGCGCAATTGTTCGGCCAGGCCCGGGATAGCGCCGGCACGGTCGCGCGCCGCCATCCGCTCGCCATCGCTGCTGCCGTCGCCGCGGTTGGGCTGGCGCTACTCGCCCGGTCGTCGCTTTCAAGGGCGCGTGTCGATATCCGCGACGAAATGGGCGATTATACCGATTATGATGATGGTTTCGGCTATGTCGAAACCGCTCCCGATGGGCGCGCCGCCGATTCCGCCGCCCGATCATCGCGCCAGCGGTTCGCCGCCGGCGCGGATCGCGCCCGCAATATCGCCGCCGGCGCCGGCGACAAGGTCGACTCCAACCCGCTGGTGTCGCTTGTCCTCGGGCTTGCGGCGGGCGCCGCGCTTGGCGCGCTGTTCCCGACGACCGATATTGAACGCAACATGCTGTCAGGCAGCACGGATGATCGTTGAGCGGGCGCCGAACCGCCACTGAAGCGCCATCAAATCACCACGCAAAACCGCCGCGCGACACGTGTTCAAGCCATGCCCCGGCGGCCAAATCTCACTGACCAGCAGTTCCGCACCCAGCCACACGTTTCTCCCGACCGCTGTTTTCCCGTTCACCCAGCGTGACTTAACCCGCGGTTCAGCGTCGCCGCGCGATAACGTGCGCCTGTTCCCCGGCGATCTCGCCGCCCCTGCACCCAGCGGAGTCCATAATCCTGATGCGCAATTTCCCCTTCAACGCCAACGCTCACACCAGTGCCCGCACCCTTGCAATCGCCATGGTTGCCGCCCTTTTGCCCGCCGTCACCGCAACGCCCGCCACCGCGCAAATCGCGGCAGCCGGCGCTGAAACCGGCAATCCGGCCGCACAGGCTTTTGTCGAGCGCCTGGCCGCCGACGCTTTTGCCCTGCTCCGCAACAAATCCCTGCCACGCGACGCCACGCGCAACAGCTTTCGCGCCATGCTCCGCGAAAATGTAGCGCTGCAGGACATCGGCAACCGGCTGATCCGTCGCCAGCGCGCCACCATCACACCAGCGCAATACGCCGCCTATCAATCGGCGCTGCCCGAATTCGTGCTGAATGCTTATGCCGACCGGCTGTACGACTATTCGGATGCCACCATCAAGACAGTCCGCACCGTCACCCGCACCGCCGCGATCAGCGACGTCTACACACGCGTCACCCGCCCCGGCAGCCAACCCATCGACGCCATCTGGCAGGTCAAGCAACTGCCTGGCGGCAAGATGGTGCTCAACAATCTCAGCGTTTCAGGCATCAACCTGTCGTTGACGCAGGAGGCCGATTTCAACGCCTATATCCAGAAAAATGGCTTTGATGCGCTTGTCAGCTTCCTGAAATCTGCCAACAGTAGGTCAGCCGCCGAAAGGAAGACCAGCTGAGCAGCCTCATAAGCATCGCCGATTCGGCGTTCATCCACCCCAGCGCGCAAGTCTATGGCGCCGTAACAGTCGGTGAAAACGCCTCGATCTGGTGCAATGCCGTGATCCGGTCCGAAACATCGCACGTCGTCATCGGTGCCTCGGCCAACGTCCAGGACTTTGTGATGATCCATACCGACCCCGGCAAGCCGGTGATCATCGGGGATTATTGCTCGATCACCCACCATGCGACGCTGCACGGCTGCACGCTTGGCGACCATGTGCTGATCGGCATCAACGCCACCGTCTACAATGGCGCGGTTATCGGCGCCGGCTCCATCGTCGGGCAACACGCCTATGTCCGCGATGGTACCATCGTGCCGCCCAACTCGATCGTGGTGGGGTCCCCTGCAAAGGTCATCCGCACCCACGACAACCGGCTCGCCAACCGCATCAATGCCGAATTCTATGCCCTGAATGGCGCTGCCTACAAACGCGGCGACCACCGCGCCTGGGACGGCCCGGCATTCGAAACCTGGTTCGGGGACATGATGAAACGGCTGGCACGCGAGTATCAATAAGAACCCGGTGGCGCTTGATGCTATCGGGCGTTAAAGCCTTTCGACATGAGCAAACTGCATCTCGTCTTCGGCGGCCGCGTCGCCGATCCGCAAACCTTTGATTTCGCCGAGCCAGATAAATTGGACGTCGTCGGCATCTTTCCCGATTACGCCTCCGCCGAAGCCGCCTGGCGCGCCAACGCCCAGCGCACGGTCGATGATGCGACGATGAAATATGTCGTCGTCCACCTGCATCGCCTGCTCGATCCGGGCAAAACCGACTAGAATCGACGTCATTCAGGCAAATCTGTCATCCCGGGCTTTCCCCGAGACCCAGTCGACTTTTCGAAATGCCAGAAGCCGCCCCTGTCACCAAGGGCGGTCATGCAGCGCTGCCGCTATCCGAAAAGGCGCCGATGGTCCGGCAGGGCCGGACCAGCAACGAACCCGACTTATTCGCCGGTCTTCTTCAGGCCAAAGCCCGAGAAACGCTTGTTGAAACGTGCGACCTGGCCGCCCGCATCCAGCATCTTGCCGGCACCACCAACCCAGGCCGGGTGCGACGTTGGATCGATATCCAGCGACAGCGTATCGCCTTCCTTGCCGTAGGTCGAACGCGTCTGATAGCTGGAGCCGTCGGTCATCTTGACGGTGATGGCGTGATAATCGGGATGGATGCCGGACTTCATGATCGTGGGTCTTCCTGAATTCGGCTGGTACCGACCAGCCAGATAGAGCGGCGGCAAATAGCGGGGAAGCACGGCAAAGGCAATGCCGGTTGCACCTGCCCCTGCCGCAAGCCCAGCGGGGTTGCCCTGCCCCGGCGCATCGCATATCGCTGACGTTGGATGGTGCCGGCCCGCAAGGGGCGGCTAAGAGGGAAGCCGGTCGAAATCCGGCGCTGTGCCCGCAACTGTACGCGGCGAGCCCTTGCACCACATGCCACTGGCAAAGCGGGAAACCGCCGAACCGGGAAGGCGGTGCACGGGCGTTCGAGCCGCAAGCCAGGAAACCTGCCATCCCCGGTCGTCCCATGCCTGCCGGGTCCAGCGGTGCATGTAACGGAATGGCGCAATCACGCGCCCTTCGTTTGCGGCGGCTTTGCTGCTGCCCATGGCTGACAAGCCATGGAAACGAAGGGACGCAATATGTTGATTTTAATGGCCATGGCCACCGTGGCCGCGCCGACTGTAGCCGATAACATCATTGTCGCAGACTATCTCGTGCCTGTAACCGTTACGGCATCGCGCGAGCCCGTGCCCGTCGCCTTGTCCGGCACTGCGCTGACGATCATTGATCGCGCCACCATCGATGCCCTCGCCCTGCCGTTGGTGAAGGACTACCTGACCCTTTCGCCGTCGATCGCCGTCGCCCAGACCGGGCCGTTGGGTGCCCAGACCCAGGTCCGCATTCGCGGCGCCGAAGCCAACCACAGCATCACCTTCATCGATGGCATCGACGTCACCGATCCGGCCTCCTCGGGCGAATTCCGCTATGAAACACTGTTGTCAGGCGGCATCGACCGGATCGAGGTGCTGCGCGGCCCCCAATCGGCGCTATGGGGGTCCCAGGCTGTCGGCGGCGTCATCAACATACTCACCCGCAGCGACACGGGGCTCTACGGCGAAGCCGAAGGCGGTTCCCTCGGCACCGTCCGCGCCGGCGTTGGTGGCGGCTATGCCATTGCCCCCGAAACCACGGTCAACGGCCAACTGAGTTATCTCACCTCGCGCGGCTATGACATTTCTGGCACCGGCGGCGATCGCGACGGCTATCAGAACTTCACGTTGCACACGAGGTTTGTATCGAAACCAACTAAAAATACAAATGTTTCTCTCGTCGCCCGCTATTCCACCTCGAACAGCAAATTCGATGATTTCGATTATTCGGCCGGTGTTCCCCTCGATGCCCCCTTCGCCACTCGCAGCAAGCAACTCGCCCTGCGCGGCACCGCCGGCATCGATTTGTTCGATGGGGATTGGACGCACCAGGCATCGATCCTGTTCACCGACACGGCAAACATCAACCGGACCGCCGGTATCTACCAGAATCGCTCGGACGGTGGCCGGTTGCGCCTTCGCTACCAGACCAGCGGCAGGTTCGAGACCGGCGCCGCCCGCCACCGCCTGACATTCGCCTTGGAAAACGCACGCGAACGCTTCACCAGCGCTGCCGCCGATCCGGCGGACCTCTCCAACCAATCCCGATCCCGTCTGCAGACCAGCCTTGTCGGCGAATATCGCCTCGATGTCGGCGATTGGCTCGGCGGCGGCATCGCAGTGCGCCGCGATTTGAACAACCGTTTTGCCAACACAAATACCGTCCGCACAACGGCCGCCATCCGCCCGGGCGCCGGTTTCACGCTGCACGGCGCCTATGGCACCGGCGTCGCCGATCCGACCTTTTACGATCTGTACGGATTTTTTCCCGATTTTTTCATCGGCAACCCCACTCTGTCCCCGGAACGCAGCCGCAGTTGGGAGCTTGGCGCCGGTTGGAACAATGCCTCCTATACAATTGATCTTACATGGTATCATGCGACCTTGGATAACGAGATTGTCTCGACGTTCGATTCCACCACCTTCCTGTCCGGCGTCGCCAACGCCACTGGCCGCAGCCGCCGCCAGGGCCTGGAAGCCAGCGCCAGCGCCAGGCCCGTCGATGGCCTGACCCTGTCCGCCACCTACGCCTATCTGGACGCCACCCAGCAGACCGTGGCCGCCGGGTTGCAGCTGCGCGAGGTGCGCCGCCCCCGCCATTCCGGATCGATTACCGCAAGCTACACCGGCAAAATCTTCGATCTCGCCGCCAGCGCCGCGATCACCGGCGCCCGCAACGACACGGATTTCGCCCGCTTCGTCACTGTCCGGCTCGCCCCCTATACCCTGCTGACCGTCAGCGGCGCCTGGCACATCAACCGCCATGTCGACCTGACCGCCCGCCTCGAAAACGCCCTCGACAGCCGTTATCAGGACGTTTTCGCCTATCCGACACCCGGCCTGACCGCCCATGCCGGCGTAAGACTTCGCCTGTGAGGGCGTTGGCGGCCCTGCTGCTGTGCGTGGCGATACCCGTCGCTGCCGCACCCCTGCGGGTCGCCAGCCTCAATTTGTGCAGCGATGAACTGGCCTTGCTCCTCGCCGCTCCGGGCCAGTTGGTCAGTATCAGCCGGCTGGGTGCGGACCCGGCCGAAACGACGCTCGCCGCGCGCGCCAGGGGCCTGCCCACCAATCGCGGACGGGTGACGGATGTCGTCCAATTGTCGCCGGACCTTGTCGTGACCAGCGGCGGTGATCCGACGGCAGCCGCTACCGCCCGGCGACTCGGCATTGCCACGATCGAACTGCCTCAACCACATGATTTCAAGGCACTGCGGGCCAATATTCGCATGCTGTCCAATGCGCTTGGACGAGACGCAGTCGGGGAAGCCGTCATCGCCAACATGGACTCCGTGCTGGAACACCCCCCACACAGCCGCGCCACGGCGCTGCTCGTCGCCGGCGGCGGCGTCACGATCGAACCGGACGGCCTTGCCGCAGCCTGGCTGGCAGCGGCTGGCCTGAAGCAACAAACTGTGTCGCGCGGCCAGATTAATCTCGAACAAATACTCAGCAAACCACCGCAATACCTTGTAATTTCTAACTATCGCCCCGATCAAACCTCCACCAACCAGCGCTGGCTATCGCATCCCGCGCTTGCCGCCTTGCCCGCCAGCGTCCGCCGGCTGCACACGGATGGCCGCCCCTGGACATGCCTTGGCCCCGGCCTCGTGCCGGAAATCGTCCGCCTGCGGGCGCTCGTGGCCGCCACGCGATGAACCCGCGCCGCCTTTCGCTGTTGCTCGGCCTCGCGCTGGTCCCGCTGGCGCTCGCCTCGCTGTTCTGGGACCCGATGATGCTGAGCAGCGTTGCGGCGCGCGATCCCGGGCTGGCGCGCACCATCCTTGTGGAGCTGCGCCTGCCCCGCACGCTTCTGGCGCTGTTGATCGGCGGCAGCCTGGGGCTTGGCGGCGCCGCCATGCAGGGCCTGTTGCGCAACCCGCTTGCTTCCCCCGACGTGCTCGGCCCGTCCACCGGTGCCTCGCTCGGCGCCATCATCGCCGGCTATTTCCTTGGTGGCGGCGTGCTCGGCGTGGCGCTGGGTGGCATGGCCGGTGCGCTGGTGGCGCTCGCCCTGCTGCTGGCGCTGGCGGGCCGCGGCGCTGCAACCACAACGCTGGTGCTGGCCGGCGTCGCCATCAGCGCGCTGGGCGGCGCCCTCGTCAATCTGGCGCTCAGCCTCGCGCCCTCGCCCTATGCGCTCTACGATGTGATGTTCTGGCTGCTCGGCTCGCTCGCCGATCGCAGCCTGCCGCAACTGGCGCTGGCCGGACCGATCATCCTGATTTCTGGCGGTATATTGCTCGCCCGGGCACCTGAACTCGATAGCCTGGCACTGGGCGAAGACGTCGCCGCCAGCCTTGGCGTCGACATTGCGCGCCTGCGCTGGCTGATCGTGGTCACCACCGGCACCATGGTCGGTGCCGGCGTCGCGGTTGCGGGCAGCATCGGCTTCATCGGCCTCATCGTGCCCCATTTGATCCGCCCGCTCGTCGGCAACCGGCCCGGCGCCGCGATGCTGCCGTCGGCACTGGCCGGCGCGGCGCTGCTTGCCGCCGCCGATCTGGCGGTGCGCGTGCCCATCAACGGACAGGAACTCAAGCTCGGCGTGCTGACTGCGCTTATCGGAGCGCCCTTTTTCCTCTGGCTGGTGGTGAAGAACCGATGATCGCCAGCCTTGTTGCCCATGAAATCGCGCGTCCGCCGATGCTTGCGCCGGTGTCGTTGCGCGTCGATCCCGGCTGTGTCACCGGCCTCATCGGCCCCAATGGCGCCGGCAAGACCACGTTGCTGCGGGCGCTCGCCGGCCTCGGCAAGGGCCCCGGCCGCGCGACCATCGCGGGCACAGCCCTGGCCGCCATGTCGCCCGCCGCGCGGACCCGCTGCCTCGCCTGGCTGCCCGCCGACCGCGATGTGGCGTGGCCGATGCGATCGGACGCTCTGGTGCAGATCGGCCTCGGCCCCGGGGCCCCGCACGATCCCGCCGCTATCGCCACGGCACTCGCCCTTGCCGATGCCACGGCATTTGCGGCGCGCCGCGTCGAC
The DNA here is from genome assembly GCA_038217075.1 of Sphingomonadales bacterium. Classification (GTDB taxonomy): domain Bacteria; phylum Pseudomonadota; class Alphaproteobacteria; order Sphingomonadales; family Sphingomonadaceae; genus Sandarakinorhabdus. The sequence continues at coordinate 13,318 of JBBQPR010000027.1, read as the reverse complement.
AGCCTGTCGACCGGAGAGCGCGCCCGCGTCCTGCTCGCCCGCGCGCTTGTGGCGAGGCCGGACTGGCTGCTGCTCGATGAACCGGTCGCCAACCTGGATGCCTATCACCGGCTCGACATCATGGCGCTACTCCGCGCCGAAGCACAGCGCGGTGCCGGCATCCTCATCTCCCTGCACGATCTCGATCTAGCCCGCCGCCATTGCGACCGGCTGTTGCTGCTGCACGAAGGCGCGCTTGTCGCCGATGGCCCGCCGGCCGAGGTGCTGAGCCCGGCAAACCTGGCCCTTGTATTCCGCATCCGGGAAACGCCGCTCGGGCTGGAAAAAGCCCCGCCCGTCTAGAGCGCTTCTGGTTCTGACAGAATCAGAACCGCGCTCCTGTTGTTTGTTTTGCCGGGTTTTCTCAAGCGCCAGATGAAGAGATCTGGCTCGAAAACGCTCTAGCACGTTCCGCCCCGCCTCTTGCCGTAGCGCACCGTTCCTTTCATACCGCTGCCATGCTCAAGATTGGCCAACCGCTCCCGCCCGCCGCCCGCGCCAATACCGCTGCGATGGCGGAACTTGTCGCCGATCTGAAGGCAAAGATCGCCACGATCGCCAAGGGTGGCCCGGCGGCATCGCGCGATCGCCATATGGCGCGCGGCAAATTGCTGCCCCGCCAGCGGGTCGAGGCGCTGCTCGATCCCGGCACCGCCTTTCTCGAAATCGGCCAATTGGCCGCCCATGATGTCTATGGCGAGGATGTGCCAGCCGCCGGCATGATCGCCGGTGTCGGGCAGATCAGCGGCCGGCTGTGCGTCGTCGTCGCCAATGATGCGACGGTAAAGGGCGGCAGCTATTACCCGCTAACCGTCAAAAAGCACCTCCGCGCCCAGGAAATCGCCGCCCAGAATGGCCTGCCCTGTGTCTATCTGGTCGATTCCGGCGGCGCCAACCTGCCGCGCCAGGATGAAGTTTTCCCGGATCGCGACCATTTCGGCCGGATTTTCTTCAATCAGGCCAATATGTCCGCCGCCGGGATCAGCCAGATTGCCGTGGTGATGGGCAGTTGCACCGCCGGCGGCGCCTATGTGCCCGCCATGGCCGATGAATCGATCATTGTCGAAGGCCAGGGCACCATTTTCCTGGGTGGGCCGCCGTTGGTAAAGGCGGCAACGGGTGAGGAAGTTTCCGCCGAGGAACTGGGCGGCGGCGATGTCCACACCCGGCTTTCGGGCGTCGCCGACCATCTGGCCGCGGATGACGAGGACGCGCTGCGCATCGCCCGCAGCATCGTCGCCACCCTGCCCGCGCCAAATCCAGTGCCGGCGCAACCCATTCGCGCACCGCTGTTCGATGCCAGCGACCTGCACGGCCTGGCGCCATTGGACACCCGCCACCCGGTCGATGTGCACGAAGTCATCGCGCGTATCGTCGATGGCTCCGAACTGCATGAATTCAAGCCGCGCTTCGGCGAAACCCTGGTCACCGGCTTTGCCAGCATCGAAGGCATGCCGGTCGGCATCCTCGCCAACAACGGCATCCTGTTTTCGGAATCCGCACAAAAGGGCGCGCATTTCATCGAACTCGCCTGCCAGCGCCGTATCCCGCTGTTGTTCCTGCAGAATATTTCCGGCTTCATGGTCGGCAAGCGGTTCGAAAACGAAGGCATCGCCAAGCATGGCGCAAAGCTGGTCACCGCCGTCGCCTGTGCCGCCGTTCCCAAGATCACCGTCGTCACCGGCGGCAGCTTTGGTGCCGGCAATTACGGCATGTGCGGCCGCGCCTATTCCCCGCGCTTTTTGTGGATGTGGCCCAATGCCCGGATCAGCGTGATGGGCGGCGAACAGGCGGCAAGCGTGTTGGCCACGGTGAAAACCGGCGGTTTCAAGTCAAAGGCCGATGAGGAAGCCTTCAAGCAACCGATCCGCGAGCAATATGACCTTGAAGGCCACCCCTATCACGCCAGCGCGCGGCTGTGGGATGATGGCGTGATCGATCCCGCCGATACCCGCACCATCGTTGCGCTCAGCCTCGCGGCCAGCCTGCAACAGCCGATCCGGGAAACCCGCTTCGGCACGTTCCGGATGTAGGCGTCAATCACGCGCCGCGGTTAATTGGTCGACGATCCTTGCCGCAATCGCGCCGCGCTGCGTCCGGCCGGCACGGTTGGTCGGTGCCTTGTAGATCGCCGAAAGCAGCGCCCGATCATAAGGTGTCAGGTCCTCCGGCCGCGCCTCGCCGGCATTGAACAGGCCAAGGATCGACAGCGCCGGATCGGCCTTTTGGCGCAGACTTGCCTGTGACAGCACCGCCATCGCCACATAGGCGGCGATGGCATCCAGCTTGTACCCTGTCGCCAGATTGACATCGACAAGCACGGTCGTCGCCACCGCGCTGATCCGGATATGGGTGTCGATCAGGCTGGCGGAAAACCCGTCGGTGAAAAGCGTTTCACTGTTGCCGATCTGGGTTGGCGCCTCGCCCGATCCGACGGCGGCGACGCCGATGCTGCTGCTTGTCGTCGCCGGGCGGCCATCGGGCGATTCGATGCGCAACCCGTGCCACCAGCGCACCGGCAGGGCGCCCTTGACGATCGCATCGCGATCGCCCGCGGCCATGCCCGCCAGCACCACCGGCCGCCGCTCGACGATGCGCTTTGCGGCGGCGGCAGCGTTATCGGTGAAACTGATGACGATATTGGTCTTGCAAGGGCGCGGCGCGACGGGAACCCCGGCCGCGGCGGCAACATCGCGCAGCTTGTCCGCGACCCTGAGCGCAAGCGCCGCATCGATGCCAGCCGCGATCGGGCACACCGGCGTGTTCCACCGCGCATATTGCCCGGCCATCGGCAACGGTGGCAACATCTTCACCAATTGCGAGGCCAGGGCGCGGGCGGCATCCCGGTCCAATCGCTGGCCCGTCACGGTGATGGTCGCATCCTCCGGCGCCGGAGCCGAACCGGGCGCAGTTTGGGCAGCAGCCATGGCGGGTGCCAACAGCAACGCCAGCATGGGCGCAGCGCGCCGCATCAACCTTCGGCCACCACCGGCTCAAGCCCGATCGCATTGCCCAACAACCGCAACCGCCGCAGCACGGTTTCGCCCAGCAGCGCGCCCTGCCCGCGATCGACCCGCAACACCACCGAACCATCCCGGCGCGACAACCGGCTCGCCGCCAGGGCCGCCGCCGTGCCGCCGGTCAACCGCTGGCCAAGCCGCAACGCCAGCCCCCAGCATCGCGCCCGCGCCAGCAACGCCGGCGGCGCCAGCATTGCCAGTTGTTCCAGCACCGGCGCGCTGTTCGAGCCACCGAAACAAGAATGCAGCGCCTGCGCGAGTGCCGCGCGCTCGGCCGCGGTGATCGCCACCCAATTGCCGTGCAGCGCCACATCGACACCGCGCTCGGCCCGAAAATCCGGGTGCGCGCGCCAGGCGATATCGGACAACAGGCACGCCGCCAACCGCAGTCGATGGTGTGAATCGCTCTCCTCGCCCTGGTCGAACAGATCGCTCATCCAATCGAACAGCATGTCGCCATGTTCGGGAAAACGGCCCTGCCGCATGCCTTCATCGCGTGCTGCGGCGATCAACGGGTCCAGCGCCTGCTGGCTCGGGCTCAATTGGCCGAACAACAGCCCCTCGCGCAGGCCAAACCCCGACGCGATCACCGATGACGAGCCAAGCCGCTTGACGGTCGCGGCCAAAAGCATGGCGGCGCCTGGCAGCGATGGCAGCCGCGACGTCGAAATATTCGGAACTGCCTTCAGCGATGCCGTATCGATCTGCGTCAGGCTGCGCACCAGCGACGCCGGCGCCTCGGCGGGCATCTCATATTGGTGCACGATCGGCAGCGGGTGCCCGGTCTGGAAGATGTGCACCTGCGCCAGCGCCCGCCACGACCCGCCGACCATATAGAACGGCAAGCCCTTGCCCCGTGCGGAAAAATCCACCTTGTTGAGGCTTTTGCGGATAAATGGCGCCACGGCGCGCCGGTCGCTTTTGCGCACGGCGTCGAGCCGCAACGAACCGATCGGCAGTGAAATCCGTTCATGCGCTTCGCCGCCGGCAACCCGGATCAATTCAAGGCTGCCTCCGCCCAGGTCGCCAACAATACCCTCGGCCTCAGGTATCCCGGAAATCACCCCCATGGCAGCACCGCGCGCTTCCGCCTCCCCCGATATCGTTTCGATCGTCAAACCGGTCTCGCGGCGTACCCTCTCGATGAATTCCGCCCCGTTCGACGCTTCGCGCACCGCTGCGGTTGCCACGGTACGCAGCGTTTCAACTTCCATTGCCGCCGCCAGCGCCGCAAATCGCGCCAGCGCCGTCACGGCGGTATCCATCGATGATTTGCCCAGCTTGCCATTGGCCGCCAGCCCGCGGCCCAGCCCGGCCATCACCTTTTCATTGAATACTGTCGCTGGAACCCGCGTCAGTCCCTGGTAAACCACCAGACGGACGGAATTCGAGCCGATATCGATGATACCGCTCAGGCCGCCCTTCACCGCCACCGAACCACTGCCTTCGCCGCGCCCGCCATCATCGATTACCGACTGCGGCTCGGCCCGGTCACTGCCAAACCACGCGGCCCTGAAGAGCTTCGTCACGCCAGACCGGCGGCGTCGGTGGCGTCGTTCAGATCATCCTCCTCACCATCCAGAACCAGTCGCGGCACCATGCCCGATCCCTTCAACGCGGCACCCCGTCCCGAAAGCGACGGGTTGGTCATGAAATAGCGGTGCAGGTTGAACGGCGGCTCATGGTCCTTCAACCGGTGATAGCTGCCATCGGACAGCATCTGCCAAGTTTGCTCGGTATCCTTCAGATTGGCCACCATCACCTGATCGAGCACCTGCGCATGCACCGTCGGGTTTTCGATCGGCACCATCACCTCGACCCGGCGATCAAGGTTGCGCGGCATCCAGTCGGCGCTGGAAATATACAGCTTTGCCGCCGGCGAAGGCAGTTCCGCGCCATTGGCAAAGGCAAAGATGCGGCTATGCTCCAGGAACCGGCCGACAACCGACCGCACATGGATATTTTCCGACATCCCCGGCACGCCCGGCCGCAGGCAGCAGATGCCGCGAATGATCAGTTCGATCCGCACCCCGGCATTGCTCGCTTCATACAGCTTGTCGATGACGCCGGTATCGACAAGGCTGTTCAGCTTCACCCAGATTTCGGCGGGCCGGCCAGCCATCGCATTGGCGATTTCGGCATCGATCAACGCATAAAGCTCGGCCCGCATCGCCAGCGGCGCCATGCCCAGCTTTTCCAGCTTCGTCGGTCGTACATAGCCCGTGATATAATTGAGCACCTGCGCCGCATCGCGCGCCAGCAACGGATCGGCGGTAAAGAACGACAGGTCGGTATAGATGCGCGCCGTCTGCGGATGATAATTGCCGGTGCCGAAATGCACATAGGTGCGGATGCGCCCACCCTCGCGGCGGACGACCATCGACAGCTTGGCGTGGGTCTTCCACTCCATGAAGCCATAAACCACCTGCACCCCGGCCCGCTCCAGCGCCGCCGCCCAGACAAGGTTCTGCTCCTCGTCGAACCGCGCCTTCAATTCGACAACCGCGGTCACCGATTTGCCATTCTCGGCCGCATCGATCAGCGCCCTGACGATCGGCGAGTTCTTGCCCGCGCGGTACAGCGTCTGCTTGATGGCGATGACATCGGGGTCGGCGGCCGCCTGTTTCAGGAACGCCAGCACCACCTCGAAACTTTCATAGGGGTGGTGGACCACGATATCCTTGGCGCGAATGGCGGCAAAACAATCGCCGCCATGCTCCCGGATGCGTTCGGGAAAGCGCGGGCTATAGGGTTCGAATTTCAGATCGGGCCGGTCTTCGTCCACCAGGATCGACAGATCGGCGATGCCCAGCACGCCGGTAACCGCCGTGGTATCGCGATCGCCGACATTCAGTGCCTGCTGCACCAGCTTGTACAAAGCCGGCGGTGTCATCGCCTCGATCTTCAGCCGGATGACCTCGCCGCGCCGGCGCCGCTTCAGCGCGGTCTGGTAAAACCGCACAAGGTCCTCGGCCTCTTCCTCCACCTCGATATCCGAATCCCGGATAACCCGAAACGCGCCGTCGCCGATCAGGTCATAGCCTGGAAACAACTGCCCGAAAAACGCCCGGATGACATTTTCAAGACTGATGAATCGGCAGCTGCTGCCGGGCAGCCGCATGAACCGCGGCAGCATCGATGGCAACATCAACAGCGCCCGCAAAATCTCCCCGTCGGACTGCCGCCGCAATTCCAGGATCAGGCTGAAACCCTTGTTGGGGATAAACGGAAACGGGTGCGCCGGATCGATGGCCTGCGGCGTCAGCACCGGAAAAATCTGTTCGAGGAAATGCTTTTCCAGCCATTGCCGCTCATCCCGCGTCAGCCTGTCGGCGGTGATGACATGAAAATCGGCGCGCGACAGGTCCTTTATCAAGCCGCCCCAGACCCGCTGCTGCATTTCCATCAACAGGTCGGCACGGTCGGCAATGGCGGCGAGCTGTTGCGCCGGCGTCATGCCTTCGGCGCTCAACGTCTCGATCCCGGCGCTTACCTGGCCACGCAGGCCGGCAACGCGAACCATGTAGAATTCATCAAGGTTGTTCCCCGAAATCGACAGGAACCGCAGCCGTTCCAGCAACGGGTGGGCGGCGTTCGTCGCCTCTTCAAGCACGCGATCGTTGAACGCCAGCCAACTCAGCTCGCGATTGAAATAGCGATCACTGTCGCGCATCGGCGCGATAGGGTCCGGAAGTTTCGCAGTGGCCATGGCAAGGCTTTAGCGCAAGGGCCGGCCTAGGTCGATGCGCCACCGTAGTGCAGCGTGGCGGAATCGGGTCCTGCCGTCGACCCAACGCTTTACAGCGCCAGATCGAGCTGCCCCTCCAGCATTTCTCGGGCCAGCGGCACGGTAATGTCCCGCCGCTCGGCCAGCGCCAGCGCATCCAGGCGGGCCACGACATCGGCCGCGCCGGCAAAGCTGCGCTCGATCCGCATGGCGAGATAGGCGATGACATCCGCGGGCACGCGCAGGCCCAGATCGCTGAACCTTTTCTCCAGCACCGCGGCAACCAGCGCATCGTCCGGGTCCTCGATCCGCACCAGCGGAGACGCCGCCAGCCGCGACGCCAGGTCGGGCAGGCCGTGCGCCCAGAAACGCGGCACCCGTTGGCCGATCAGCAACAGGGGCGCATCCGCCGTCGCAGCGTTCCAGGCGTGGAACAACGGTTCGCCATCGGTCGCGGCATCGGCATCATCGATCACCCGGCCACCGGCCGCGGCAAACAAGGCCCCCAGATGCGATTTCCCCGATCCCGCCGGCCCGACCAGAACGGTGCGCGGCATCGGCCATTGCACCGGCCTTGCCAGCCATTGCGCCGCGATGCGGTTGCTGTCGGTCACCATGAAATCCGCCTCGCCAAGCCGGGGGGCATAGGCGAGCGGCAGGGCCGGTTGGTGCAGCGCCTCGTCCATCGTCAAACAGGCGGCGAGACGGCTGCCGGGGGCGCGACCACTGCCGTGGGCAGCTCGATCCCGGCACCGTAGAACTGGCTCGCCCGGTAATGCGCCAGCGCCCAGCGCGCGATCACCCCCAACACGGCGGCAACCGGCACGGCGAAGAACACACCGGCCAGCCCCGCAACCTCACCCCCGGCGAATACCGCAAACAACACCCATACCGGGTGCAGGCCGATCCGATTGCCGATCAGATTGGGCGTCAGCACCGAACTTTCGAATGCCTGGCCAACAAAGAACACACCCAGCACCAGGCCCAGTTGCAACCCATCAAGCCCATATTGACCAAGCGCCACCAACAGGCTGAGCCCCACCGCCGTCAACACGCCCAGAAACGGCACGAAGCCAAGCACCCCGGCGAGCAAGCCAAGCACGATTGCATAGTTCAAACCGATGACGCTCCAGCCAACCGCATAAAAAATCGCCAGTGTCAGGCAAACCAGCGACTGGCCCCGCACAAATCCGGACAGCGCGGCATCGGATTGCGTCAGCAACACCCGCACCACTGGCAACTGCCGGCGTGGCCACCAGCCATTGATTTTCTCCAGGATCACCGGCCAGTCGCGCAACAGGTAAAAGGCAACAATCGGCGTCACCACAACGAACGTCAGGACATTCACGAATGCCAGGCTGCCAGCGATGATGGTGCCCACCGATTCGCTCAGCCAGCCAACCACCCGGCTGCCCATCGTTGAAAGAAGCTCACGCGCGCTGGCCTCGAACGGGCTGTTGTGCAGTAGCTGCTGCGCAATCGGCAGGCTGGTTTCGATCAGCTTGGGCATCGTCTGAATCAGCTGTTGCACCTCTGCCTGGATGATCGGCGCACTCGCCAACCCGATCGCAACGATCGCGACAACAAACAGAAACAGCACCAGCGCCGACGCCAACCAGCGCGGCCAGCCCCGCCGCTCCAATATCTGCGCCGGCGGATCGAGCAGATAGGCGACAACGAACCCGGCAACGAACGGCCCGATAACGGCGCGGGATGTCCAGAACAAAACGGCGAAGCCGGCAACCAGCAAAAGCCAACCCCAGTGAATGCGCGGCAGGCTGAACCGGTCGGCAAGGCTGATGCCCGGCGCGATCGTCCCGCCCGCGGCTTGCGCCGGTGCGCCCAAGGCCGATGGCGGCGCTGGCGACGCTGGCGGTGAGATCGGCGTCGTTGTCACAAATTCGGAGCCGGCTTTGGCGGCAATGGCTTTGACGGCGCCGCATTGGTCGGGGTGCCGGGTCGCGGCAACAGATCGACTGGCGCCGTGCCACCTTTCGATCGCGCCGGCGTGGCTGGTTTCAACAGAGGGATCGGGCCACCGCTCGGAACTGCCGGGCGCTTCACTGGCGCCGCAACCGCCGCCGGCACGATTCCGGGCGCCGATCCGGTGGCGGGCGGCGCCAGCGGCGGATCGCCCTCGCGGCGGCGGCGCAGCACGGTCTCGCCATTCTCGCTGCTCAACCGAAGGCCGCGTGCATCGAGCGCATAGGCAAGCGCCTCGCGACTGCCGACATGGTTGATGATCATCCGCGTCGTGCCACCAAGCGACAGGCTGGTGATGGTCGCCCCGGTCACCCCCGGCGTCCCGCGAATTTCCGATTCCAGCGCCGAAACCGCCGCCGCATCCGGTGTCGCCATCAACACTTCCATGCTGGCAATGGCCACGTCACCGCCATCCGCGACATTCTCGTTTACCGCCATCCCGATCAGCGGCGCCGGGGCGAGCAATGGCGCCATTTCCAGCGTCAGGTCTGGCTCGCCGCGCAACAGGCCGCCGCGCAGGGCATTGCCATAGGCGGCGTCGATCTGCCGAACCCCGGCATCGAGCATCGCCGCAATCCCCGCATCATCGGCGGCCCGCAATTGAAACCGCGCCAGTTCGGTACCATCGGGACCGTGCCGGGCGATGAACAACGCCGTCACCGGGCCACCGGGCCAAACGTGGCTCAGCCGCGCCTCTGCAACCAGAACGTCAACGGCATCAAAACGGTTGAGGATATTGCGCCAGCTCGGCCGGTCGGGCCGATGCGTCTGCCAGTTGGTCAGCAACAGATTATCGCCCGCCGAACCGGATGCCACGACATAATCGATCGGCGTCACATTCTCGCGAAACCGCTGCCAGGCCTCCAGCCACGGGGTCTTGGCCTGGTACAGCGTGCGCACGCCGCCATCGCTGTAGACCGGCATCAGCAGCATCGGCGGCGATTGCAGCGTCGAAGCGCTGTCGCCCAGAAATTCCCGCGCCCGCGACCGGTCGAAAATTACGCCGAGCCGGGCAATATAGCGCGTCGTTGAAAACCGCTCGCCCTGGCTTTCGATGCCCGAAACCATCGAATCGAGCTGGCCATCCGACAAACGCGGTGCCGCCGCCGGCGCGCTGCCGGTCAACCGCGACCACAACATAGGCCAGGCCTTGCGCTGAACGATTCGATAGGCGGCAACCCGCGCCGATTCGATGTTCGGTGCCACCACATCGACGTCGATGCCATCGACGCCATAGGCATTGCCACCCCCCTGCTGGGCAGCAACCGGCGCGCCCATGGCAAGCATGAGCAGCAGCAAAATTTTGAAAACACGAACCACGACGCCGTTCTAGCGTGCCCTTTGGCAATGCCAAGCGCTTTGCCTCGCGCCTCGCCCAAGCTAAGGGGAGTCACATGTCCGATCACAAGCCCCTCACCTATGCCGACGCCGGCGTTTCCATCGCCGCCGGCAACGCGCTGATCAAGCGCATCGCCCCGCTCGCCCGCGCCACCGCGCGCAGCGGCGCCGATGCCGAACTCGGCGGCTTTGGCGGCTTTTTCGATCCGCGCGCTGCCGGGTACAAGGACCCCCTGCTGGTCGCCGCCAATGATGGCGTCGGCACCAAGCTGAAACTCGCCATCGAAACCGGCCAGCACGATGGTGTCGGCATCGATCTGGTCGCCATGTGCGTCAACGATCTCATCGTACAAGGCGCCGAACCGCTGTTTTTCCTCGATTATTTCGCCAGCGGCAAACTCGATCTGGATACCGCCACTGCGGTTGTCGCCGGCATCGCCAACGGCTGCCGCATCGCCGGTTGCGCGCTCATCGGCGGTGAAACCGCCGAAATGCCGGGCATGTATGCGCCGGGCGACTATGATCTGGCCGGCTTTGCCGTTGGCGCCGTCGAACGCGGCGAACAATTGACCGGTGCCGATGTCGCGCCCGGCGATGTCATCCTCGGTATTGCATCGGATGGTGCCCATTCCAACGGCTTTTCGCTCATCCGCCGCATCCTGGAGCGCGGCGGCCATGATCTCGCCGCCGCCGCACCCTTTGCCCCCGAAACTGCGCTCGGCACCGCGCTGCTCACCCCCACACGCATCTATGTCCGCGCCTTGCTGCCGCTGGTTCGCGCCCGCCGCATCAAGGCGCTTGCCCATATCACCGGCGGCGGCTTCCTTGAAAACATCCCGCGGGTATTGCCCACCGGCACCCGCGCCATCGTCAGCGCCCCCGAACTCCCCGCCCTGTTCCGCTGGTTGCGTAGCGAGGGCGACGTCGCGCCCGGTGAAATGGCCCGCACCTTCAACTGCGGCACCGGCATGGTCGCGGTCGTCGCCGCCGCCGATGCACAACCAGTGATCGAGGCACTGGCAGCCGCCGGCGAAACTGCAACGGTAATCGGCCATATCGAAGCCGGCACAAAGGGTTGTGACGTCAGCGGCGCCGCCGGCAGCTGGGGCTCGGCAACCGCCTGGACCGCCAGCCATGACGGCTGACACGCCAAAGGCCCGGGTCGCGGTGCTGATTTCCGGCACCGGTTCCAACATGGCGGCGCTGCTCTACGCCTCGCGTCAGCCCGATTGCCCCTATGAAGTCGTGCTGGTCGCCTCCAACAACCCCGAAGCCCCTGGCCTCGCGCTCGCCGCGGCCGAAGGCGTGCCGGTGTTCGCGCAGTCCCACAAGGGCCTGCAACGCGCCGAATTCGATGTGATCATCGACGCCGAACTGGCCCGCGCCGGCGCCACCCATGTCGCGCTGGCCGGCTATATGCGCCTGTTGTCGCCGGAATTCGTCGGCAAGTGGCAGGGCCGCATGCTCAACATCCATCCATCGCTGCTGCCGGCGCACAAGGGCCTCCACGTCCATGAAGCCGTGCTCGCGGCGGGTGAAACCGTCTCCGGCTGCAGCGTCCACCTGGTCACCCCCGAACTCGATGACGGGCCGATCCTTGGCCAGACCCCGGTGGCGGTGCTGCCCGGCGACACGCCCGAAACGCTCGCCGCCCGCATCCTGATTGCCGAGCATCAGCTTTATTCGCGCGTGCTGGCGGCGCTGGTCGCCGACGAAGCATCGCCCGAAAGGCTGGTGGCGCAGGTCCGCCAACTGGCGCTGGCACTGCCCGAGGCTGATGAGGTGCTGTCGCACGGCATGGCCTGTTTCGGGATCACCAAAGGCAAGAAATTCGCCTATGTCAGCCGCGACCATCACGGCGATGGCAAAACCGCGTTGCTCGTCAAGATCAGCGGGCGCGACGAACAGGAATCGCTGATCGAACGCGATACCGAACGATTTTACCGCCCTGCCTATTTCGGCGACGGCTGGGTCGGCATCCGGCTCGATCTGGGCGATACCGACTGGCGCGACATCGGCGACTGGCTGCAACGTAGCTGGCAAGCGGTGGCGCCAAGGCGGCTGGCTGCGATACTCGAATTCTAGGGTTCGGACCGGCACAGGGGCCGCTATCTGCGCCGAATAAAAAGGAAGCGCCTGATGTTGTTACGTCTATTGGCAACTGTCGCCGGCACTATTCTCATCGTGGGCGCCGCGCCCGCCCCTGAATTCGCGATCGTCAAACCCGATCAGATCAAATGGCAGCCTGTGCCCAACAGCCCCGGCGTCATGGCGGCGGTGATCGACGGCAACCCTTCGCAGCCGGGCATCTATGTCATCCGGGTCCGCTTCCCGCCGCATGTCATGGACCGGCCGCACCAGCACAGCCAGGATCGCTATGTGACCGTGCTCGAAGGCCAATGGGCAGCCGGCACCGGGCCGCGTTTCGATCCAGCTTCGGCAACCGCAATGCCGGCCGGCAGCTACATGTACCATCCGGCCGGCGGCATTCACTGGGACGGGTCGAATAGTGATGAACCCGCCGTCGTGCAGATCATCGGCATGGGGCCGGTCACGTCCGAGGACGTTGATCCGACCCAGCCGTCATGGGTGAAACTCGACCGCTAAGGTCAGCCCACGATTTCCGTCTGCGCAAAGAAGTACGCGATCTCGATCGCGGCATTCTCGTCGCTGTCGGAACCATGCACGGTGTTCGCTTCGATCGATTCGGCGTGGACCTTGCGGATCGTGCCGGCGTCGGCGTTGGCCGGGTTGGTGGCGCCCATGATGGTGCGATAGGCCGGCACGGCGTCCTCGCCTTCAAGCACCTGCACGACGACCGGGCCCGAAATCATGAAGGCAACCAGCTCACCGAAAAAGCCGCGCTCGCGGTGGACGGCGTAAAAGCCCTCGGCCTGGGCCTGGGTCAGGTGCAGGCGCTTCTGCGCGACGATGCGCAGGCCGGCGGCTTCGATCATGGCGTTGACGGCGCCGGTCAGGTTGCGGCGGGTTGCGTCGGGCTTGATGATCGAAAAGGTGCGCGTAATGGCCACGGGGGAACCTCGTTCATTGATTGGTCGGGATTTGGAAAGCGCCGCTCCCTAACCGTGGAACCGCGCCAAGGCAAGCACGATACCGCGCCGCAACAATTGGCTCAGGCCGCCTTTTCGAAACGGCCATCCTCGCCTTCGCGCCAATAAACCGGTTTCACATCCGGCAGCTTCACCAGAAT
>JBBQPR010000026.1:0-35822 GCA_038217075.1 Sphingomonadales bacterium | reverse complement strand
CCGCATCTTCAAATCCTACGACGACATCCTCGACCATTGCTGCTTCGCTTGGAACCGCCTCACCGATCAGCCATGGCGCATCATGTCCATCGGACTGCGCTCGTGGGCCCATCGGTTCTGATCAGAGAGTCTTGGTATAAGGCCCGGCTATAGCCGTTTCGGGGCGTGTAGGACAGCGGTTGCTTTTACAATGCAGGCGGCGATTTCAGGTCATTGCGCCCGGATCCCGGCAACCGATCCCGGCCTCAGCCCTCGAATTCCAGGATCACCGCGTCCACCGCCAGCGAATCGCCGGCCTTGGCCAATACCTTGCCGATGGTCCCGGTTTTCTGGGCGCGCAGGATATTCTCCATCTTCATCGCCTCGACGGTCGCCAGCTGCTGCCCGGCTTCCACCTTGTCGCCTTCCTTGACGGCAATCGACACCACCAGTCCCGGCATGGGGCACAGCAGGAACTTGCTCAGATCTGGCGGCACCTTGGCGATCATGTGCCGCGCCAATGCGGCGGCGCGCGGCGTCAAAACCCGCACCTTGTGGCCGGCACCGCGGGTCGTCACCAGCAACCCGCTGCCTTGCCTTTCGATCGACATCGCCCGGCGCACGCCGTCAATTACAGCCTCGAACAAGGGTGATCCGACCCGCCAATCGGTCGAAACCGCAATATCCGCATCGCCAATGGCCACTTCGAAGCGGTCACCATCGCCCCTGACCACAACCGGGATCTGCTCGCCGCCCAGTTCGACCACCCAGTCCTCGCCATATTCGGCGCCGGTGCCCGATAGCTGGCCGTCGATCAGCTGGGCGCGCTCGGCTTCAATGGCCTGCACAACCGCCGCCGCCGCTGCAATCGCCAGCCGTGTCGCGCCGTCCATCGGCGCCCCGGCAAAACCATCGGGATATTCCTCGGCAATGAAGCCGGTCGTCACATTGTCGCCGGCCTGAAAGCGCGGATGCGCCATGATCGCCGACAGGAAATCGATATTATGGCTGATGCCGCGGATGAAATAGGCGTCGAGCGCATCGGCCTGCGCCGCAATCGCCTGGGCCCGCGTCGGCGCATGGGTGATCAGCTTGGCGATCATCGGATCATAAAAAATGCTGATCTCGGCACCTTCGACAACGCCGGTGTCGATCCGCACCAACGCGGCGCCATCGCGGCCGGCTTCGGGCGGGCGGCACGCGGTCAACCGCCCGATGGAGGGCAGGAAACCGCGATACGGGTCTTCGGCATAGACGCGGGTTTCGATCGCCCAGCCATCCAGCTGCACCTCGTCCTGGGTGAACGGCAACGCCTCGCCGGCGGCAACGCGGATCATCAGTTCGACCAGATCGAGCCCGGTGATGCACTCGGTAACCGGGTGCTCGACCTGCAAACGCGTATTCATTTCAAGGAAATAGAAACTGCGGTCGGCCCCGGCGATGAACTCGACGGTGCCGGCGCTGGTATAGCCGACGTTCTTGGCCAGCGCGACCGCCTGCTCGCCCATGGCGCGGCGCATTTCGGGCGTCACGAACGGGGAGGGGGCCTCCTCCACCACCTTCTGGTGGCGGCGCTGGATCGAACAATCGCGCTCGTTCAGGTAAATGACGTTGCCGTGCGTATCGCCGATCAACTGGATCTCGATATGGCGCGGCTGTTCGACGAATTTTTCGATGAACACCCGGTCGTCGCCAAAGCTGGCCAGCGCCTCGCGCTTGACGCTTTCGAAGCCTTCGCGAACATCGGCCTCGTTCCAGGCCAGCCGCATGCCCTTGCCGCCGCCGCCCGCCGAAGCCTTCATCATCACCGGATAGCCGACGCCCGCGGCAATCTCGACGGCGTGTTCGGTGCCGTTGATCTCGCCGACAAAGCCCGGCACGACCGAAACACCGGCGGCCTTGGCGCGGCGCTTGGATTCGATCTTGTCGCCCATAGCGGCGATGGCCGGCGCCGGTGGGCCGATAAAGGCGATACCGGCCGCGCTCAAAGCTTCGACAAAGCTGGCGCGTTCCGACAGAAAGCCATAGCCCGGATGCACCGCCTCGGCGCCGGTCGCCTTGCAGGCGGCGATGATCTTGTCGGCGACCAGATAGGATTCGGCGGCAGGGGAGGAGCCGATGTGCACCGCTTCATCGGCCATGGCGACGTGCAGCGCATTGGCATCGGCGTCGGAATAGACGGCGACCGTCTTGATACCCATCGCCCGGGCAGAGCGAATGACCCGGCAGGCAATTTCGCCGCGATTGGCGATAAGAATCTTTGCGAACATGCTGGCTCCCTGATGGAGCCGTTCAAGCCCGGACGGCGCGCGCCGTCAAGCACAAGCCTTGATAGGTGAGATATGGTCGGGGCCAATGCATTCGGGCATGCGAAGCGGATGGCAGCGCAAACAGCCACCGCCTGTCTTTCGGTCGGCGGTGGCTGATGGGACGCAATTGTCCAATACGGGCGGCGAATACGGGCGTTCTGCAACCCTAGTGGCTGGATGCAACCTTCACCGATGTGGCGTTAAGAATCGCGCGCAGCTGCGGTTCGACATTTGCATGGGCCTCATCGCGGCATTGCCTCAGCATTTCGGCTTCGTCGCGGGTTCCAAACGCCGGTTCGCCGCACAAATCACGGATTGCAACTTTGATACGATTCTGGAGCTGTACCTGACCATGCGCAGTAGAAATGTCGATATCATCATACGAAACGCTGATGCGGTCTGTCGAAAGCGACGGTTCTGCAAGAACGGGCGCGCTGATCGTTACGAGGACGGCTGCAGCGATGCTGGCTACAATGGGCATTTTGAAATTCTTGGTCATGGTATTCTCCTTCGCATCATGCTTGCGATAGCTGGTTTCCTTTTACCCGATTCTATTTCAACTCGGGACGCCCCGGCGTTCCCGTCGGTCTGGTAAAAATGCGCTGCTTCTTTCGAAGGATCAAGCGGTTTGTGTCATCAAACCGTCATTAAACTCCGATAATATGGCTCAGCCAGTGCTCTGCCTGCTTTAGATTTACTGTGTTCTCAATGGGTTGCTGCGCGAACCGCGTTGGCGATTTTATTTTTGTGTGCGACGAAGGGCGTTGCGTTTGTGCAAACAGCGCGGCTAAAAAGCCACATTCTTGGGGATCGCGCGGGTTTTTTCGCCCGTTGGGGTACATCGATCCTTCATTGTCGTCGCCGATCTGCGCTTGCGACCCGCACCGCCGCCGGGAACGCGCTCAAAACGGCTTGGCGACCATCAACCAGGTTGCGGCCACCAGTGGCACCGTGCCGATAAGCCCCCAGAATATCCACGCCCGCGAATCCCGGCGATAACTCTCCGGCACCTCGCCGCCGCCGGAAAACGCCCTGGCCGTCCGCGCCTGCCGCATCTGCAACGGCACCAGCAAGCCCAGCCAGATCAGGCCCGCCGCCACGAACAGCACCTGGCTCCAAAGCAGCCAGCCTTCGCCGAACGGGTCGATGCCGGCCACCCAGACCGCGCCATAGCCACCGATGATGGTCAGGACGATGCCCCAGAAGGTCAGGCTCCAATCGGTGATGGTCACCAGCCGCTGGGCAAAGGCGATGATTTTCGCATCACCCGTCCGGTCGGCAAAAAACTTCCAGATCGCGGTCGCGGTGATGTTGCCCAGCAACATGATGATGCCGGTGACGTGCAGGAATTTGAAGATATCGTAGAGCATCGCGCCGGCTACAGCGGTATGTTGTCGTGCTTCTTCCACGGGTTTTCGAGCCGCTTGGTCCGCAGTTTGCGCAGGCCCACGGCGATGCGCTTGCGGGTCGAATGCGGCATGATGACTTCGTCGATGAAGCCCTTTGATGCCGCCACGAACGGGTTGGCAAAGCGCGCTTCATATTCCGCCGTGCGCGCCGCGATCTCCTCCGGGTCCTTGGATCGGAAGATGATCTCAACGGCCCCCTTGGCGCCCATCACGGCGATTTCGGCGGTCGGCCAGGCATAGTTCAGATCGCCGCGCAAATGCTTGGATGCCATCACGTCATAGGCGCCGCCATAGGCTTTGCGGGTGATGACGGTGATCTTGGGCACCGTGGCTTCGGCATAGGCGAACAACAGCTTGGCGCCGTTCTTGATGATGCCGTTATGCTCCTGCGCGACGCCCGGCAGAAAGCCCGGCACATCGACGAAGGTCACGATCGGAATGGAGAATGCGTCGCAAAAGCGCACGAACCGACCGGCCTTTTTCGATGATGCGATATCGAGGCAACCGGCCAGCACCATCGGCTGGTTGGCGACGATGCCCACCGTATGCCCTTCGATACGCGCGAAACCGACGATGATGTTGCCGGCATGGGCGGGTTGCAGTTCGAAAAACTCGCCCTCGTCGGCCACCTTGCGGATCAATTCGTGCATGTCATACGGCTTGTTGGCCGATGGCGGCACCAGCGTGTCCAGGCTCATTTCCAGCCGCGCCGGATCATCGGCAGACGGGCGGAACGGCGCGCCGTCGCGGTTGTTGAGCGGCAGGAAATCGAAGAAGGCCCGGGTGCGCAACAGGGCGTCGACATCATCCTCCATCGCCACATCGGCGACGCCGGATTTCGTCGTATGGGTGATGGCGCCGCCCAGTTCTTCCTGCGTGACGATCTCGTTGGTCACGGTCTTGACCACATCGGGGCCGGTGACGAACATGTAGGAACTGTCCTTCACCATGAAGATGAAGTCGGTCATCGCCGGGCTGTAGACGGCGCCGCCGGCGCATGGCCCCATGATCAGGCTGATCTGCGGCACAACGCCCGATGCCAGCACATTGCGCTGGAACACCTCGGCATAGCCACCAAGGCTGGCGACGCCTTCCTGGATGCGCGCACCGCCCGAATCGTTCAGGCCGATCACCGGCGCGCCGACCTTCATCGCCATGTCCATGATCTTGCAGATCTTCTGGGCGTGGCGTTCGGACAGGGAGCCGCCGAACACGGTGAAATCCTGCGAAAACACGAACACCAGCCGGCCGTTGATGGTGCCGGAACCGGTGACGACGCCATCGCCGGGAATCTTCTGCTCCTCCATGCCGAAATCGACGCAATTATGCTCGACATACATGTCGAGCTCCTCGAACGACCCCGGATCGAGCAATATGTCGAGCCGCTCGCGCGCCGTCAGCCGGCCCTTGGCATGCTGTGCCGCAACCCGGCGCTCGCCGCCGCCAACCCGCGCTGCCTCGCGCCGACGTTCCAGTTCTTCAAGGGTCTTGAGCATGAGCGTTCCCGTCCAATAGCCCCCTGTGCTTAGGCAGGGGCAGCGATGACGTAAAGGCTTTGCAACGCGCGCAGGTGGCGTACACTCACCAAAGGGGCAGGCCGCCCCGGCAACCACCAGGAGGGATGCCATGACCAGGCTTATCGGCGGCAGCGCGATTGCGGCGCTGCTCATGTTCATTCTCGGCTTCGTATTCTACGCCACCCCGCTGCAATCCATCGCCTATGCCACCGCCGATCCGGCGGTCATCGAGCGCGTGCAGGCTGCGATGGCGGACCTGCCGAAATCAGGGGCCTATCTCATCCCCAATGCGGATCAACCAGGCGGTGCGGCGGCCTATGCCAGGGGGCCGATCGGGATGCTACGCATGGTCAAATCGGGCTATCCGGTGTTTGATCCGACAGTGCTGATGGCCGGCTTTACCCATTATTTCGTTTCGGCGCTGCTGATCGGGCTTGCGCTGCGCAGCGTTTCCGGCCGGCTCGACGCTGCCCAGACACGCGTTGTGCTGGGCTGGACGATCCTTGCCGCTGCGGTGTTCAACCTGTTGTCCGATCCGGTGTGGTACCGGCTGGACTGGACCTATTCGCTGTACAATTTCGCCGCCAATGTCGTCATCCTGGGCGCCGGGGCACTGGTCGTCGCGCGCTGGCTGCGGCCCAGGCTTACAGGTTGAACCGGGCAACCCGATGGGGGGCTTGCAGCCGCCGTAAAGTGGCGCATCATGGTGCCGGGGCAATCCGGGGGAATGACCATGCCACTGCAATTGATTGGCGCCGGCTATGGCCGCACCGGCACCATGTCGACCTTTGCCGCGCTCAACCAGCTTGGGCTGCCCTGCTACCACATGATCGAGGTGTTGCGGAATCCGGCCAACCCGACCCATCTCGAATTCTGGCGGCAGGTTGGTGAAAACCCCCATGCGCCGCGCGATTGGGAAACGGTGTTCGCCAACTATACCGCTGCGGTCGATTTTCCGGCAAGCTGCGTCTGGCGCGAATTGATGGTCGCCTATCCCGATGCCAAGGTGCTGCTCACCCTGCATCCAAAGGGCGCCGATGCCTGGTTCGATAGCGCCATGGACACCATCTACATGGGCGATCGCTGGTATTCGCGCGTTCTCGCCCTTGTGACGACGCGCGGCCGGCGGATGGGCGAGATGACCGAAAAACTCATCTGGAAGGGCATGCTTCGGGGCACGATGCCCGACCGTGCCGCCGCCACCGCTGAATATCAGCGCCATGTCGATGACGTGATCGCCACCGTTCCCCCCGAAAAATTGCTGGTCTTCACCGCCAACCAGGGCTGGGAACCGCTATGCGCCTTTCTTGGCCTGCCGGTGCCGGCGACGCCATTCCCCAATGTGAATGATTGCGCCCAGTTCCAGAAGATGTTCCTGGGCATGAAGATCTTTGCCGGCGCAATTGTCGCGGCCGCGGCGGTTGTTGCCGCCGGGCTTGGTTTTTTGCTGGGCCGATTGGGCTAGGGTCAGGGCGCCGAATTGAACGCCGCGCCGCGCGTGCACAGGGCGATTCCGCTTGCCTGCAATGCGGTGTGAAAATCAAACCCCGCATCCGCCTGCCACCGCGCCAGCACCTTCACTTCGCCCGGTCGTTCGGCATCATCCAGAGCGATTGCCGATCGCGCCGCCATATATCGCCCAAGCACAGGCCATGCCGGCAATCGCGCCAGCGCCAGTTCGGCATCGAACGCCTTTGGCCCATCGACGAGTAGCAGGTCGATCTGCCCGTCCGCCAGCGCCGTTGCGATCGGTTCCTGTTCAAACCAATCGAGCCCGCCTGCCGCCGCCGCACATGGCCGCAAAGGCGCATCGACGATCTGCACAACATCGGCCAGCCCATGGTCGATGAGCAGGCCGCGCACGATCGTCGCCCATTCGGGGTCATCCTCCACCGAAACAAGCCGCCCGCCCATCGGCCCGAGCACCTTGGCGAAGGCAATCGTCGAAACCCCGGCACCCAGTTCCAGCACCCGCAGCCGCCGATTGATGATGACCTCGTTCAGCAACTGCAACATCGCCGCCGGCCGCAACGACGATGACGTCCATGGCAGGAACGGCAGCCCCAGCCGCGACAGCTCGGTCGCCGCCCGTGCATCGAGCATCAACGCTTCCGATCGCCGCAACCGGGTCCGCAGTCGTTCCATCATGACATTCGCTCCGTAAGTTTCCGGCTGCGCCACCAGGCGACCAGCGGCGACACCGGATCGACAAGCGATCGCAGCAGCATCCGCCCGACCGGCCGCCCCTGCGGCCATATCATCAACGAAAGCGGCCCCGCCACGCCATAGGCGACCAGTGTTGCAATCGCCGCGCCCATCGGCCCGATCCGCGGGATCAACAGCAGGTTCAGCCCCAAATTGACCACCGCGCCAAGGCCTTCTGACCACAACAGATAGCGCGCCTGCCGTTCCAGGATGATCCAGCGCGTCACCATGTAGCGCATGAACGCCAACGGCAGCGACAGGCTCATCACCGTCAGCAACAGCCCGACATTGCCCCAGTCACGACCGAACACCAGCGCCACCACCGGCCCGCCGGCCACCGCCGACGCCAGTATCAGCCCATAGGCGACCAGCGTCACCGCCGAAAAACCCAGTCGCAACTGCGTTTCAAAGCTGCCGTTGCGCAGGCCGTGCGCCGCCACCAGCCGGGGAAAGACCGCCACGCTGATCGCCGCGGGCAATACCTGCGCTGCCTGAATCAGCCGCGACGGCACCGCGTAGGTTCCGGACGCTTCTGGTCCGGCGATCAACCGGACCATCGCCATGTCCATGTTCATATACGCCGTGGCCAACAACCCGCCGATAAACAGCACAAGACTTTCCGACAGCAATTCGCGCGCTCGCCCGGCGTCGAATCGCCAGCCGCGCAGGGGTGGGCCACCTTGTCGCAAATAGCCCAACAACAGCAGCAGCACCGCCAGCGCCGCCGCACCGGCATTCGCCGCGCCCAGCGCCGCCAGGCCAACCCCGGCAACAGCGATCTTGGCCACGCCGCCGATGACAGCCCCCACAAGCGCCGCGACTGCCGCCGGCCGGGCAATCTCACGCGCGCGTAGCCATGTCGCGAGCATCGGCGCCATGCCACCCAGCACGACGGCAACGGCGGTAATGCCGAACAGCATCCGCTCGTCGTGTCCGTGCTGGGGCTGGCTCAACCCGAAAATCAGCAATATCGCCGCGCCCAGCCCATATCCCGCCATCCGCAGCACCGCGACGGTGCCCATGGTGACATTCTGTCGGGTCGGATGGCGTACAAGCTCGCGGGTCAAGACGCCGTCCAGGCCCATCATGCCCAGGGTTGCGGCGACTGCGGCCATGGACATCACATAGGCATAGATGCCGAATTCTGCCGCCCCCAGGCTGCGCGCAAGCACCACCATGACGCCGAGACCGAGAAGGTTCACGCCAATCTGCTCGGCCAGTACCCAGCCGGCATTGGAAACAAACGGCCTCACCGGGTTCCCATGCCCGCATCTGCCGGCTGCATCAAGCGGCAGCGCGCCCTTGGTGGATGTCCGTTTCCCACCGAAACCCGACCCGGTTTTTCACAGCAGCGCCAGCATCCGCACCGCCGACGCCAATTCGGCCTGCCGTTCCTTGTGGCCGGCCTCGGCGAGGGGGTCGTTGCCCCATTGTTCGGCCTGCCAAAGCTCATCGAGGTGGCTGGTTTGCCATGCCGCGTCGGCGTCCAGCACGGCTTCCGCCATCGCCAAACCCAGCACCGCCGAACCGCAGATGGTCACGATCGGGTGCAATGCCGCCAATCGGAACGCATCCATGGCGCGAAAGGCGGCGACCATGCGAGCCAACGTCGCCGCCGGCTGCGGCACATGGATAATGCCGGCCGTCACCGCGAACTCGACATCGTACCGTCGCCGCGCCCAATCGAGCCACGGGTCCCACGCCGCCGCCTGCCGCGCCACCAGCAGCGCCGGACTGTCGGCGCGATAGGCCAGCAGCTCATTTTCGGCAAAGCGCGCCAGTGCATCGGCAAAATTATCAAGGCCCGGCGCCACCCGGTCGATGGCCGCATTCGCCAACCCGGTCAACACCATGGCGCGCGGCTTGATCTCGTCGCCCTGCGCCTGCCATTCTGCGGCGACTGCATCGGCCAGCGCCAGCGTCGGCAGCGCCAGCACCGCCCGCGCCGGGGTGCGCAAAGGCCGGCCATCGAGCGCGATGCCGAACGGCGCCGCATCGCTGGTCACGGACGCCAGTTTATAGAACCGCTTCACCGCTCCGGCCGCGTCGTCAGCCCCAGCATTTTTGGCCGCACGAACAGGCTGGCCGCCCCGATGGCGAAAAGCGCGCCGCTGACGATGCTGATGCCGCCGCCGCGCGTCATCAACACGCCGGCAAACAGCGCGCCCAGCCCCGCGAGCTTCAGCACCAGATACAGGAAAAACCGCTTCTTCGCCTCACCGGGCGACAGCACCGGGCCGGTCGGGGTGTCCTCGGCGTCGTTCACCGCGGGCTGCCCCGCAATGTCAAAAAGGCGATGCCCAGCCCCGACAGGCCGATCATCAGGTCGATTGCCAGCGACAACAGGCTGCTGCCCAGCCCCAGCCGGCTGAACCGGAACGCCGCAAGGCCAAGGAACGCACACCCCATGATCGACCAGGACAGGATCGGCAGCACCACCCTGCCGCCGCGTTCATTCGTCGCCATCGATCATCTCCCGCATCTGCGCCGCGTCCAGCGCCACGCCAATGGCCCCGGCGGCGCGCAATTCACTGGCCTCATGATAGCCCCAATCGACTCCGATGGCTCGCACCCCGGCATTGGCGCCCATCATCATGTCGAACACTGTGTCACCGATGATCACCGTTTCTTCAGGCCGGGCACCGGCCTGTGCAATGGCAGCGCGCAGCATCGACGGGTGCGGCTTAGAAGGGTGGCGATCGGCGGTCTGCAGGGTAACGAAATGCCCGGCAAGCCCGTGATGCGCCAGCGCCATGGCCAGCCCGCGATCGGATTTGCCGGTGGCCACTCCCATCAACCAGCCGCGCGCCTCCAGCCACAACAGCGTGTCGGCGATGCCGGGATACAGCGGTTCAGGGTCCAGCGTCCGGTCGGCGCGCAGCCGCTGAAAGGCGAATTTGTAATCCTGCGCCAGGCTGTCGTGCAGCGCCGGTTCGGCATCGGGCAAGAGCACCCGCATGCATTCGACCAGGCTCAGCCCGACCACCCGCCGCGTCGCATGGGCATCGGGCGGCACCAGCCCATGACGGCCGAACGAATCCGCCATGGCCCGCACGATATTGACCTGCGAATCGATCAGCGTGCCGTCGCAATCGAATACCGCCAGCCTTACCATCCGCGTGTCCTCCGGATCGCGCCGGCACCGGCGGTGTCGCCGATGCGTTCCATCGCCGAAACCACCGCGCGGGCGTCGGCCTCGCTGCGGTTCTGGCTGGCCTTGTCGGTCGTGCGGATGCTTTCGGGCAGCAGTTCGAACCCGGTGATGGCGCGCATCATCGCGTCGCGGCGATCGGCCGCCATCTTTGCCATCGTCCAGTTTTCGCCCACCCTCGGCTCGAAAGTCGCGGCCGACAGGTCCAGCAATTCCCCCAGCGCCTCGAACGACAACGCCCGCACCGGGCCTTCGATCTCGACGCTGCGATAATTCCAGGTTGGCACGTGCAACGCCGGCGCCTCATACCAGTTGGGGCTGACATAGCTGCCCGGCCCGCCGATGCTCAGCACGGCGCGATCCTCGTGCAGATGCCGTGCCAGCGCATTGCCATTGGCGAGGTGAAAGCGGATTGCGCCGGTGTCTGTCACAAGTACCGGGGCATGGGCAACGCGCGGGCCATCCGGCGTCATCGCAAACACATGCGCAAAGCCATAGCTTGCGACAAAAGCCAGCGCCGGATCATCGGCGCGAAATCGAAAGGCGGTATTGGGATGCATGGCCGGCCCCATATCCTGCCCGGCGGCGGTTTGGGCAATACCCAGTATCGGGGACGGCGGCTTGCCGATGCGCGATTTGGCGCGGCCTTGATTGTGGGAGTCGACTTGCCGCAAGCGTCAACCTAAGAACAGCGCCATGTCCGATGTGTCGCTCACCGATGTCGCCGCCCAACCCGATGCGGCGCAATCCGGGCGCGTCCCGGCCGGCCCCGCCGAACTGCGCGCGCCACAGGATCTGCGCGGGCTGCACTATCCCTTTGGCCGCTGGGTGCCGGGGCCGGGCGAATTGTTCGAAGTGGCGCCGGGCATCCATTGGCTGCGCATGCCGCTGCCGTTCGGGCTCGATCACATCAACCTGTGGGCGCTGGATGCGGGTGATGGATGGGCGCTGGTTGATACCGGCGTCAACCTGCCGGCATCGAAGCGCAATTGGGAAACGCTGTTCGCCGGACCATTGGCCGGAAAGCCGGTCACTCGCGTCATCGTCACCCATTACCACCCCGATCACCTGGGGCTGGCCGGCTGGTTGTGCGAACGTTGGAACGTGCCGCTGGAAATCGCCCGCACCGAATATCTGCTGGCCCGCACGCTGACGCTCGATGTCCGCGATTCGGCGCCACCGGAGGCGGTGGACTTCTCCATCCGCGCTGGCTGGCCAGAACAGGCGGTCGCCGAAATGCGGCAAAAGCCCTGGGGTCATTTCAACAAGATCGTCAGCCCGCTGCCATTGGGCTTCAAGCGCATCAGGGACGGCGATGTGCTCAATATCGGCGCGCGCAAATGGCGCATCGTCACCGGGCGCGGCCATGCGCCGGAACACTCCTGCCTGGTCAGTGACGACAACATCATGATCTCCGGCGATCAGGTGCTGCCGCGCATCACCTCCAACGTTTCGGTCTACCCGACCGAACCCTATGCCGATCCGCTGGGTGACTGGCTCGATTCCATCGAAACCCTGCGCCACATCGATCCCCGCGTGCTGGTCCTGCCGGCGCATAACGAGCCCTTCACCGGGCTGCACATTCGGCTCGATCAATTGCGCGACGACCACGAGGACAAGCTGGCCAAGCTGCTCACCTTGTGCGCAGAACCGCGCACCGCGGTCGAAAGCTTTTCGACGCTGTTCCGCAAACCCATCGGCGAAAGCGATTATGGCATTGCCACCGGCGAAGCCGTCGCCCACCTGCACTGGCTGGAAGAACGCGGCAAGATCACCCGCATCACCGATGCCGGCGGGGTCGATCGCTTCGTCGCCATTTAATCCTGCGTTGCCAAAGCACTGGCCACGACTGCCCGGCATGGGCATAACCGCATGGCGCAGCCGAACGCTGTGGCGCAAAAGGTGATTTCATGCGCTTTCCGGCACTGATCGCGGTTGTTTCAATGGCTTTCGCGTCGCCGGCCACGGCCAGATGGCGGGAGGCCGAAACCGCCCATTTCCGCGTCTATGGCAGCATGTCGGAATCTGCGATCCGGGAACGCGCCGCCGTGCTGGAAGATTTCCGCAGCCTGCTCGCCAAGCTTACCACCGGCAAAGCCGGCCCGGAAGCGGCACCCCGGCTCGACATTTTTATCGTCGACAAGCTGGCGCAATCGCGGCCTTTCGGCAAGGCGCCCGTCGGTGCTGCCGGCTATTACACCGCCAACGCCGGGCGCATCGCCGCCTATGCCGAAGATCGCGATGCCGGGCAATTCATCCTGCTGCACGAATATGCCCATCATTTCATGCTGGGCAGCGGCGCCGTCGCCTATCCGCGCTGGTATGTTGAAGGTTTCGCCGAATATTTCGGCACCGCTACCTTTCGCGCCGATCGGATCGAATTCGGCCTCGCCAATCCGGCGCGGGTGTCGTGGCTGGTCAGGGCGGCCTGGCTGCCACTGGATCGCTTGTTGTCGCGAACGCCCGATCTGAACGGCAGCTTTGAAACCTCGACCTATTACGCGCAGGCGTGGTTGCTCACCCATTACATGTTCCGCGTTGATGCGATGGCCGACAAATTCAAGGCTTATCTGGCGGCGGTGGCGGCGGGCGCCGACCCGGTTGCCGCATTCAAGGACAAGATCAACCCCGATCTCGATCACTTTCAATACACGCTGAAGAAGTACCTGCGCGGCCACGACATCAGCTACACGCGGTTCGACCGGCCAAAGGCCACGCCGGCCGCTGTCACAGTCATCGAACTGCCGCCCTCTGCCGATGAATTTCTGCTCGCACAAGCGTCGCTGGAGCTTGGCCTGCCGGTGCAATACCGCAAAAAGGCGCTGGAAACCGTGCGCGCCGATGCGGCGAAATTCCCCGACGATCCGCTGGCGCTGCGCACCCTGGCGATGGCGGAACTACGCTATGGCGACTCCGACAGGGCGATTGCCATCCTCGATCCATTGCTGGCCGCCAATCCCGACGATGCCACGCTGCTGCGTTGGCGGGCGCTGGCGGATCATCCCTATCGCGCCACCACCCCGCCCGATGTAAAGCTGGCGGCCCAGCGGCTGCTGGTCCGGTCGTTCAAGGCGGACCCGAATGACTGGCGGACAATGCTGGACTTTGTCCAACTGTTCCAGCCGATGCGCCAGACGCTTATACCCAGCACGCTGAACGTGCTTCTGCGCACCTACGAACTGGCGCCGCAGGTGTCGGACGTGGTGCTGGCAACCGCCGTCGCCCTCGCGCGCGCCGATCGGCTGGCGGAAGCCGGCAATGTGCTCGCACCTTTGGCATATTCGGCGCATCCCGGCCCGGATTCGGTACGCGCCGAGACGCTGCTGCCGCTGGCCCGGGCAGGGGACAAACCGGCGTTCCTGCGCGCCATTTCCGTGCCAGTGCGGGCCGTGACACCCCCCGCCGAAAAGGCGTCCGACGATCCTAGCTGATCGACGCCATCTCATAAAGGAAGTCGACGAACACCATCGTCGAATCGACATAACCCTTCACCTTGGGATTGGTCGAATCAAGCACGAAAAACTCGTTTGGCGCATGGGCGCCGGTGCCATAGCCGGGGCCAAAACCGCTGGCCGGCAAATTGACCGGCGGCTGGGTGAACACCGAACCCGGCCAGGATCCGGCGCTGCGCGGTGAAATCGCCACTTCGATGCCGGACCGCGCATACACCGCCTTCTGGGCGCGGATGATGCGGCTGTCCTCGGCCGTTTCGGTCGGGTCGTAGCCACCGCTGACATTGACTTCGATATCGCCGAACCCGCGCTTGATCAGATGGGCGCGCAGCTTGGTTTCGGCCTCCTTGAAGGTCTGGTTGGGCACCAGCCGGCATTCCAGCTTGGCCTCGGCCCGGCCCGGCAGCACAGTCTTGCCGCCTGGCCCCATATAGCCGGCGACAAGGCCCTGAATGTTGACGGTCGGCTGCGATGCCAGCCGTTGCAGCGCCACGGGCCAGGGTTCGTCATTGATGAACGTCTTGATCCCGAACGCCTTTTTGAAATCGGCCTCGCTGTTCTTGGCGGCGCCTTCGATGATCAGCTGCTTTTCGCGCGCCGTCAGCGGCCGCACATTGTCGAACCAGCCGTCGATCGCCGGGGTATGGCCATCGGGACCAACCAGCGTGTTCAGCGCCTGCACCAGCCGCCATACCGGGCTGTCGACCATGGCGTGCAGCGACGAATGGATATCGCCCTTCGGCCCGCGCCCCCAATGTTCGCCGCTGGAAATCAGCTGGAATTCCATCGGCCCCTTGGCGCCAAGCTCGATATCGACCGCGCCGCTCTCGCTCTGCGACGCGCTCGGGATGAAAATGCCGTCGCATTTCTGCAAGGCGGCCATCGCCGCCGGCGCCTGTACCACTTGGTGGAAGTGCGGCGATGCGATTTCCTCCTCGCCCTCCGCGACCAGCACAAGGTTCACCGGCAGTTTCTTGCCCGCCGCCTTGAAGGCGTGCAGCGCCGCCAGGAATGCCGATTCCGGGCCTTTTTGATTGACCGCGCCGCGGCCCGTCACGCACCGGCCAAAGCCGGGCTTGTCGATGATCGCTGCCTCGAACGGCGGATGTGCCCATTCGGCCGGGTTCACCTGCTTGACGTCATACATGAAATAGACGCCGACACTGCGCTTCGCCCCGGCATCGAGCGTCGCAAAAATGCCCGGCGAGCCGTCCGTCGGCATCTTCTGCACCATCTGGAACCCGGCATCGCGGAGCAGCCCCATGGTGAAATCGCAACTTTCATCGATCCGCCATTTTTCGGCAGCGATGCCGGGGTGGCGGATCCATTCCTGCAACCGGGTGATGCTGGCATCCTTGCCCGCGTCGGCGGCCTTGCGAATGGCGGCGATGTCGGCCTTTGGCGCAGCGGCGGCGCGCGCGCTGCCCGGCCGGACGATGCCGCTGCCCACCAGTGCGGCCCCCGCGGCGGCACCGGCCATCAACGTGCGGCGGTCGAACGAATGCGGCGTATCGGTCATGGCGTCATCCCCTTGATTTGCACCATTTCTAGCAGGGGGGAGACGCGAGTCCAGTGCAGCCCCGCTCAGCGCCCGCGCAATTTCTCGATCGCTTCATTGGCCAGCGCATCGGCGCGTTCATTGTCGGGATCGCCCGAATGGCCTTTCACCCAGCGCCACTCGATACTGTGGCGGGCGGCGGCGTCGAGCAGCGCTTGCCATAATTCGGCATTCTTCACCGCCTTTTTGTCTGCGGTTTTCCAGCCGTTGCGCTTCCAGCCATGAATCCATTTGGTGATGCCATCGCGGACATAGTTGCTGTCGGTCGAAAGGATGACATCGGCGGGCCGGTTCAGTGCCCTCAAGGCCTCGATGGCGCCGGTCAATTCCATGCGGTTGTTGGTGGTATGCGCCTCCGCCCCGCACAGCGTCCTTTCGGCGCCATTGGCGGCGCGCATGATCGCGCCCCAGCCGCCGATGCCGGGGTTGCCCTTGCACGCCCCGTCAGTGGCGATGACGACGCGGGGCCGCACTGCCGTTTCGGTGGCCGGATCGCGCAATGCCTCGCTCACCGGCCCAGCACCGCATCGGGCGTGGC
This sequence comes from Sphingomonadales bacterium, assembly GCA_038217075.1. GTDB lineage: Bacteria > Pseudomonadota > Alphaproteobacteria > Sphingomonadales > Sphingomonadaceae > Sandarakinorhabdus. The sequence continues at coordinate 19,704 of JBBQPR010000026.1, read as the reverse complement.
GCGCGCATACCAGTCCATGCGACGCGCAAACGCCATCGGGTCCTTGCGCGTCACCATCGCGCCGGCGGGGGTGTTGATCCAGTCATAGGCCCGGGTCAGCGTGAAACGCAGCGCTGCACCCTGCCCAAGCAAAGGCAGTGCCGCGATTTCGGCGGCGTCCAGCCCATGGGTTTCGGCATAGCCCGCCGCCAGCCCGGCGGCGCGATCGGCATAATGGATGCCGCCCACCGCCGAAAAACACCAGGCGGCGTGGGTGACGGCATAATCAAAGGCGCGCAGATCGGTGCAGGCGAAATAGAAATCGATCAACCCGGTTACCGTATCGCCGCTCAACAGCACATTGTCGGGGAACAGATCGGCATGGATGGTGGCGCGGGGCAGGGCATCGGGCCAGGCCGCCGTCGCCGCCAGTGCATCGGAAACGAGCGCGGGCAGGGCAGGATCGATCTCGGCCAGCCGCGGCTGGCATTTTACCGCCAGCGGCGCCCAATCGGCCGCACCGAGCGTATTGGCGCGCGGCGCTGTGAAATCCTCGACCGCCGTGTGCATCCGGCCCAGCGCCGCACCAACCGCATGGCATTGCGCCGGGCTCGGTTCGGCGACCGAAACGCCGGTGACGAACTCGATCAGGCAGGCGGGCCGACCATTCAGCATCTGCAGCGCCGCGCCGTCCCGGTCGGCGATCGGGCGCGGCACAGGCAGGCCCTTGCCCGCCAGATGCGCCATCAACGCCAGGAACCACGGCAGCTCATCGGCATCGACGCGCTTTTCATACAACGTCAGAATATAGCGCCCGCGCGTTGTCTCCAGCAGGAAATTGCTGTTTTCGACGCCCTCGGCAATGCCCTTGAAGCTGATTGCCACCCCGACGTCATAGCCCATCAGGAATGCGGCAAGCTCGGTCGCGGTGACCGGTGTGTAGACGGCCATGCCCGGTGCCGCCTATTCGGCGGCGAGCGCGCGCGGCAGCTTGAACACCACCTGTTCGACCGCCGTGGTGATCGATTCGGTCGATACGTCGAAATGCTCGTTCAGCCGCATCAGTACTTCCTGCACCAGCAGTTCGGGCGCCGACGCCCCTGCGGTCAGGCCCAGTGTTTCAACGCCTTCGAACCAGGACCAGTCGATATCATCTGCGCGCTGGATCAGATGCGCGCGGGCGCCCTCGCGCTCGGCAACTTCGCGCAGCCGCTGCGAATTGGACGAATTGGTCGCGCCGATCACGAGCACCATGTCGGCGCGCGGCGCCATCGCCTTGACCGCTGCCTGCCGGTTGGAGGTAGCGTAGCAGATGTCGTCACCCTTTGGCCCGATTATGGCCGGAAACCGGTGCTGCAATTCGGCAACCATGTCGGCCGTATCATCGACCGAAAGCGTCGTCTGGGTCAGGAAGCCCAGTTTCGTCGGGTCCGGCACGGCGACCGATCGCGCATCCTCGATGTTTTCAATCAGCGTCATCGCACCCGCCGGCACCTGGCCGAACGTGCCGACAACTTCGGGATGCCCGGCGTGGCCGATGAACAATATGTGCTGGCCGGCCATTACCAGCCGTTCGGCCTGGCGGTGCACCTTGGAAACCAATGGGCAGGTCGCGTCCAGATAGTTCAACCCGCGCGCCTCGGCCGCTGCCGGCACCGCCTTGGGCACGCCATGCGCCGAAAACACCACCGGCACGCCATCGGGCACTTCATCGAGTTCCTCGACGAACACTGCGCCCTTGGCCTTCAAGGTGTCGACGACAAAGCGGTTGTGGACAATCTCGTGCCGTACATAGACCGGCGCGCCCCAGCGTTCGAGCGCCAGCTCGACGATATTGATGGCGCGGTCGACGCCCGCACAAAAGCCGCGCGGTGCCGCAATAAGCACGGAAAGCCGCGGGCGGCCGGGGTTGGGGAAGGCGGGATCGTTCATATTGCGACAACTGATAGGACATCGCCCGCCCGCGCGCCACCGTGTTGCGCATGTTTTGGCATGATCGCGTCACTGAACCGCGTCCATGGCAGGGGCCGCTTGCTCCGGCTCGCGCCGCTGCCTATGTTGCGCGCGATTTGCCGGCCTGGCTTTTTTCAAGGTCCGGCGCCCGAAAGGTTTCATACGTGTCGCACCTGCGCAACGCTGCTCTTGTCCTCCTTGCCGCAACGGCACTCGCCGGCTGCCAGCGCAACCCGTTCAAGGTCGTCCGGTCGAATTGCCCGGCGGTCGCCATCCCCACCTATGCCGGTGACGTGACGCTGTTCCGGCCCGGCACCGCACCCAATGCCGAAAATATCGATATCGTCGCCACCATGACCAATGTGCGCGAAAAATGCATCGAATCACCGTCGAATTACATCAGCGACGTTACGTATGACGTCGTTGCCAGGCGCACCGATGCGACAGGCGCACGCAGTGTAACGCTGCCGGTATTTGCAACGGTGGTGCAGGGCGGCAATTTGCTGGTCTCGAAACAGGTCGGCGGCGTAACCATCGCCTTTGCCGATGGCCAGTTGCGCAGCACCGGGCGCAGCGGCGCCCACGCCGACATTTCCCGCGCGGCGATGACGCTGCCGGCGGCGATTTCGACGCGCATCAACCGCAAGCGCAAGGCCGGCGATGCCGATGCCGCGATCGATCCGCTGGCCGATCCCGAAGTCAAGGCGGCCATTCGCGCCGCCAGCTTTGAAGTGCTTGTCGGCTTCCAGCTCGACGAAGCCAGCCTGGCTTATAACGTCACCAAATAGGCGCCGGCTGCCGGCCGATTGCTGAAAAAATCTTTCCGGAGCGTCTTGTCGCACCGCAATATCATTGACTCGCGCAGGCCCATCCCGCATCGCTTGATGCGTCGCCGGGCGAAAGTCCGGCGTCAGCGCGGGAGAGTGCGCGGCGGCGGAAATTCGAAGTTTCCACCGCAGCGCCGCCGAAGGAGCAAGCCGTCCCCGGAATCTCTCAGGCAAAAGGACCGCGCTGGCGTATTCGCGACATTCTGGAAAGCGGGCAGGGCGGTCACGCCGCTGCCCCACCGAAGGGGTAAGTGCAGGCGTTGCCTGCATGAAAGCTCTCAGGTCCGGTTACAGGTGGGGGCAGGCGCGGGGGGATAATCCCCCATGCCCGTCGTTATCCGTCGCTGTTCCCGGGGGGCCAAATGGCCGATATTGTCGAAGTCGCCGAACCATTGCCGCTCGATGCGCTGCACCGCAGCCTCGGCGCGCGCATGGTGCCGTTCGCCGGCTACGCCATGCCGATCCAGTTTGAAGGCATCATCGCCGAACATCTGTGGACCCGCGAACACGCCGGGTTGTTCGATGTCAGCCACATGGGCCAGTTGCTGCTGCCGCTCGCCGCGGACAAGCCACTGGAAACGCTGCTACCGGGTGACATCACCGGGCTGGGCGTCGGCGTGCTGCGCTATTCGCTGCTGCTCGATGAAAAGGGCGGCATTCTCGATGATCTGATGGTCACCCGCCGCGCCGATGATCTCTACCTCGTCGTCAACGGCGCCGTGAAGGCTGGGGACATCGCGCATCTGCGCGCCGCCGGCCTCGCCGTCGATTACCGGGAAGACTGGGCCTTGCTGGCGCTGCAAGGGCCACAAGCCGTGGCCGCGCTGCAACGGCTGGTGCCGGGCGTTGCCGATCTGCGTTTCATGCGCGCCGCCGGCTTCGGCTGGTCCGGCCATGCGCTGTGGATCAGCCGCTCGGGCTATACCGGGGAAGATGGCTTTGAAATCTCGGTCCCCGCCGCCGCTGTCGAGGCGCTCGCCCAAGCATTGCTGGCCCAGCCCGAAGTGAAACCCATCGGCCTCGGCGCCCGCGATTCGCTGCGGCTGGAGGCGGGCCTGCCGCTCTATGGCCATGATCTCGATCCCGGCACCACGCCGGTGATGGCGGGGCTGTCGTTTGCCATTTCCAAACGCCGAAAGCTCGAACGCGGCTTTCCCGGCGCCGACATTGTCATGGCGGAACTGCTCGATGGCCCGGCAACAAAGCGTGTCGGCCTCGCCGTCGAAGGCAAGCTGCCGGCGCGCGAAGGCGCCGAAGTCTATGCGGGCGATGTCCGCGTCGGCATTGTCACCTCGGGCGGTTTCTCGCCCTCGCTCGGCGCGCCCATCGCCATGGCCTATGTCGCCGCCGCCCATGCCGGTGATGGCACGGCGCTCACCATCGATGTGCGCGGCCGCCGCCTTGCCGCAACGGTGGTGCCGATGCCGTTCAAGCCCAAGAATTACGTCCGCGCCGCCACCCCTACCGATGGAGCATCCGCATGACCCGCTATTTCACCAAGGACCATGAATGGCTCGATGTGACGGGTGATACCGCCACCGTCGGCATTTCCGATTACGCCCAGGGCCAGCTCGGCGATGTGGTGTTCGTCGAAGTCCCCGCCGCCGGCACGGTGGTCAGCAAGGGTGGTCAGGCCGCCGTCGTCGAATCGGTCAAGGCCGCTTCCGATGTCTATTCGCCCGCGTCCGGCACGGTGACCGAGGCCAATGCGGCGCTCGAAGCCGATCCGGCGCTGGTCAACACTGCCCCCGAAACCGATGGCTGGTTCTTCAAGCTGACCTTGTCCGACCCGTCGGAAATCGAAGGCCTGATGGATGCGGCTGCCTATGCCGCTTTCGTCGCGACGCTCTGATGCCAGCCACGGCCGTCCTCCACAGCCTGTCATGCCAGCGCACGCTGGCATCTGGCTGTGGCGCGCGCCGCACCGCCGCACTCGTGCTGTCATGCCAGCGCAGGCTGGCATCCAGTCCCACCGCGCGCACCGTCAGTCGGCTCTTTGCGCCACCGCTGGATGCCAGCCTTCGCTGGCATGACAACCGCGAACCAGTGCAACACGCAAACGCCTACCAACAAGCGCCCCGCCCATGACCAGCGGCACCACCCACGCCTGGGATCCAAATCTTTACGCCACCCACGCCGCTTTCGTGCCGGCGCTGGGCGCGCCAGTGCTGGATCTGCTCGACCCCAAATCCGGTGAACGCATCCTCGACATCGGCAGCGGCGATGGCGTCCTCACCCAAAAGCTCGTTGCGGCCGGCGCAACGGTGATCGGCGTCGATGCCGACAAGGCCATGGTCGCGGCGGCCGTTGAAAAGGGTCTCGATGCCCGCATCATGGACGCGCGCCAGCTAAATTTCACCAATGAATTCGATGCGGTTTTCACCAACGCCGCGCTGCACTGGGTCGGCGCCCCCGCCGTCGTCACCGCCGGCGTCGCCCGGGCGCTGAAGCCCGGCGGGCGCTACGTCGGTGAATTCGGCGGCTTCGGCAACATCGCCGCCATCCGCGCCGTGCTGAAGGCGCACCATTACCGCGTCGAACCCGAAGAAACCAGCTATTATCCCACCGCCGAGGCGTTTCGCGCCATCCTCGAAGCCGGCGGTTTCAAAGTCGAAAGCTGCGCCATCATCCCGCGCCCGACACCGCTGCCCAGCGGCATGACCGCCTGGCTCAACACCTTTCGCGGCGGCTTCATCGACAGCGCCGGGGTGCCGCCCGCAAAACGCGCCCAGGTCATCGAAGATGTCCGCGCCCTGCTGCGCCCAGTGCTCGCCGATGATGGCGGCAACTGGATCGCCGATTATGTCCGTATCCGCTTTTCCGCCCGTTTGCCGGAGTAAAATATGCGCTATCTCCCCCTCACCCAGCTCGATCGCGAGGCGATGCTCGGCGTCATCGGCGCCCCCGATATCGACGCGCTGTTCGCCGATGTGCCAGCAGCCGCCCGGCTCGCCAAACCCATCGCCGGGCTACCGATGCACTGCCCCGAAATGCAGGTCGAACGCGAACTGGCGGTGATGGCGGGCAAGAACCTCACCGCGGGCACGGTGCCGTTCTTCGTCGGCGGCGGCGCCTACAAGCACCATGTGCCGGCCACGGTCGATCACATCATTCAGCGCGGCGAATTCCTCACCGCCTACACGCCCTATCAGCCCGAAATCGCCCAGGGCACGCTGCAGGTCCTGTTCGAATTCCAGACGCAGGTCGCCCGGCTGCTCGGCATGGATGTCGCCAACGCCAGCATGTACGATGGCTCCACCGCGATGACGGAGGCGGTGTTCATGGCCCGCCGCGTCACCCGCCGGGCGAAGGCTGTCGTCTCCGCCGGCGTCCACCCGCATTATGTCGCGGTACTCAACACGCTCACCCGCTTCACCGATGATGAAATCATCACCGCCACGCCGGATCTGACCCCCGGCAAGCCCGGCGACGATCTGGACGCGCTGATCGCCGGCATCGATGCGCAAACGTCGTGCGTCGTCGTCCAGAACCCCAATATCTTCGGCCATGTCGCCGATCTGACCCCGCTGGCCGATGCCTGCCACAAGGCCGGCGCGCTGCTCATCGTCGTCGTCACCGAAGTCATCTCGCTGGGCGCCATTAAATCCCCCGGCGAAATGGGCGCGGACATTGTGGTGGGGGAGGGGCAATCGATCGGCAACGGCCTTAACTTCGGCGGCCCGTATCTCGGCCTGTTCGCGGCGCGCGAAAAACATGTGCGCCAGATGCCGGGGCGGCTATGCGGCGAAACCGTCGATGCCGATGGCAAGCGCGGTTTCGTGCTGACGCTTTCCACCCGCGAGCAGCATATCCGGCGTGAGAAAGCGACCAGCAACATCTGCACCAATTCCGGCCTGTGCGCGCTGGCGTTCAGCGTGCATCTGACGCTGCTCGGCGAAATCGGCCTCAGGAAACTCGCGGCGCTCAATCACGCCCGCGCTGTGCAACTCGCCGAACGGCTGGGCCGCATCCCCGGTGTTGAATTGGTGACGACGCAATTCTTCAACGAATTCGCACTGAAACTGCCAACCGAGGCGCGCCCGGTGATCCGCAAGCTCGCCGATCGCGGCATCCTTGGCGGCATTTCGCTCGGCCGCCTCTATCCGGGCGTTCACGCCCTGGAAAACGGCCTGATCATCGCGGTCACCGAAACCGCCACGGATGCAGATTTTGATGCGCTGGAAGACGCGCTCGACGAGGTGCTGGCATGACCACCCAAATGAACAACACTGGCCGCGTCACCCGCATCCCGGGCACCGGCGCCGTCTCCGAAACCTTCACCGGCAACCGCGCGCTGATGCTGGAAGAACCGTTGCTGTTCGAACGCGGCAGCCTCGACAATTGCGGTGTCGATCTCCCCGAAGTGCCGCTCGTGCAGGATCGCCTTGCCGGCCTTGCGCGCGCCGAAGCCATCGGGCTTCCGGGGCTGTCTGAGCCGGAAACCGTCCGCCATTACACCCGCCTCAGCCGCCAGAATTACGGCATCGATCTCGGCATCTTCCCGCTGGGCTCGTGCACCATGAAGCACAACCCGCGCCTCAACGAGAAAATGGCCCGGCTGCCGGGCTTTGCCGATATCCACCCGTTGCAGCCGCAATCGACGGTGCAGGGCGCGCTGCAACTCATCGACAAACTCGCCGAATGGCTGATGAAACTCACCGGCATGCCCGCCGTGGCGATGAGCCCCAAGGCCGGTGCGCATGGCGAACTCTGCGGCATGCTCGCCATCCGCGCGGCGCTGGAGGCGCGCGGCGATGCGCGTTCGGTGGTGCTCGTCCCCGAATCCGCCCACGGCACCAACCCGGCCACCGCGGCCTTTTGCGGCTATGCCGTTGAAAACATCCCGGCCAACGCGCGCGGGCGCGTCGATATCGACGCGCTGAAGGCCCGGCTCGGCCCCGATGTCGCGGCCGTGATGATCACCAACCCCAACACCTGCGGCCTGTTCGAGCCCGACCTGATCGACATCTGCGCCGCGGTCCATGCTGCCGGCGGCTTCGTCTATTGCGACGGCGCCAATTTCAACGCCATCGTCGGCCGCGTCCGCCCCGGCGACCTGGGCGTCGATGCCATGCACATCAATCTGCACAAAACCTTCTCCACCCCGCACGGTGGCGGTGGCCCCGGCTCCGGCCCGGTGGTGTTTTCGGAAGCGCTGGCGCCGTTCGCGCCGCTGCCGTTCGTCCGCAAGACCCGCGACGGCTTTGAACTCGTCGAAGAAATGCAGGCCCGCGCCAGCAAGGACCATGATCGCAGCTTTGGCCGCATGGTCGCCTTCCACGGCCAGATGGGCATGTTCGTGCGCGCATTGAGCTATATGATGAGCCATGGCGCCGACGGCCTGCGGCAGGTCGCGGAGGATGCGGTGCTCAACGCCAATTACATCCTCGCCAGCCTGAAGGACGTGTTCACCGCGCCGTTCGCGGACAGTGGCCCGTGCATGCACGAGGCGCTGTTCTCCGATGATTTCCTGCACGGCACCGGCCTTACGACGCTCGATTTCGCCAAGGCGATGATCGACGAAGGTTTCCACCCGATGACGATGTATTTCCCGCTCGTCGTCCATGGTGCGATGCTTGTCGAACCCACCGAAACCGAGAGCAAATATTCGCTCGACCAGTTGATCGGCGCGATGCGATCCATCGCCGAACGCATGCTCGCCGATCCCGACGCCTGGCGCACCTCGCCCCACCTCGCCCCCCGCCGCCGCCTCGACGAAACCGCGGCGGCGCGCAAACCTGTGCTCAGCTATCGCGACACAAGCGAAGCCGCCTGAAAAACCCTCTCCCGCTTGCGGGAGAGGCGAGAGACGCGCCTCGTGGCGCGGCCCGGGTGAGGGTGTTCGCGACCTGAAAGGCACGCCAACCCCTCACCCCCGATACCGCTCGATCACCCGATAATCGCTGCCGGCATGGCCCAACCGGCTTTCCCAAAGTGCAAACCCGTCAACCCGGAACGCCGCCACCGGCAGCGGCGTCGCCGGAAACCCGCCCAAATGCCCCATGTCGCGGCCAAAGCGCGCAACGGTAATGTGCGGCACAAACGCCCGCGTTTCCGGCGCCAAGCCCACCTGCACCAGCGCCTGATTTACCCGCCTGGCCAGCGCCGCCACCTCGGCCTGCGGCGTCACCCCCACCCATAATGTGTCGATCCTGCCGCGCCGATCGAACGTGCCCACACCGCCCAGCGATAGCGAAAACGGCATGATCCGCACCCGCGCCAGCGCCGCCGCAATATCGGCGGCCAGATGCCGATCGACTTCGCCGATGAACCGCAGCGTCAGGTGCAATTGATCGTCCGTCTGCCACCGCGCCCCGGCCACGCCGCCCATCGCCGCCAGAACTGCATCGCGCACCGGCAGCGGCAATTCGATGGCGACGAACAACCGGATCATCGCTCCGTCATTTCGGCAATTTGTCGATCTCGCGCAGCACCAGCGGCAGCATCCGGCCAACGATCACCTTCACCCCCTTTGGCGTCGGGTGGAGCCCGTCGCCCAATTGCATGCCCGGCACCGCCGCCACGCCGTCCATGAAGAACGGGTAGAACGCTACCCCGCTCGATTTCGCCAGCGCCGGATACAGCGCGTTGAATTCGCGTGCATAGGCCGCGCCCAGATTGGGCTGCGCCATCATGCCGGTCAGGATCACCCGCGCGCCCTTTGCCTTGAACGCGGTGATCATCGCATCAAGGTTGGTCTTCGCCGTGGCGGGCGGCTGGCCACGCAGCATGTCGTTGGCGCCAAGCTCCAGAATGACGATATCCGGCTTGGCCTTCAGCCCGGCCAGCACCCAGTTCATCCGCGCCTTGCCTTGTGCCGTGGTATCCCCCGAAACCCCGGCGTTGATCACTCGCACATCGCGGCCCTTTGCCTTCAACGCCGCTTCCAGCTGCGGTGCAAAGCCTTCGCCCGGCCGCAGTTGATACCCCGCCGTCAGGCTGTCGCCATAGGCAACGACCGTCACCGGGCTCGCCGCAAGTGCCGCCTGTGACACCAACAACAGCCCGATTGCCGCCCCAAACTGGTAAAAGCGCTGCAAAATGCCATATCGGCGTGACACTATCCTCATTCGATGATTCTCCAGGGGCTGCATGACGGACCAAAATGTCACCGACACCGGTCATATTGTCATCGATGCGCGCGATGTCACCCTCCGTTTCGGATCGGGCGCCGCCGCGGTCGACGTTCTGCGCGGCGTCAGCCTATCGGTTGCGGCGGGCGAACGGCTGGCCATCCTCGGGCCCTCCGGCTCCGGCAAATCATCGCTGATGGCGGTGCTGGCCGGGCTGGACCGTGCCACATCGGGCCGGGTGATGGTCGCCGGCAAGGATTTTTCGGCGCTGGATGAAGATGGCCTGGCCCGTGCCCGCCGTGGCCGCATCGGCATCGTTTTGCAGGCGTTCCACCTCATCCCCACCATGACGGCAGTTGAAAATGTCGCGGTGCCACTGGAACTCGCCGGCATCGCCAACCCGGCCGACAAGGCCCGCGCCGAATTGGAAGCCGTCGGGCTTGGCCATCGGCTCAACCATTATCCCACCCAGCTTTCGGGCGGCGAACAGCAACGCGTCGGCCTCGCCCGCGCCATCGCCGCGCGCCCGGCGCTGATCTTTGCAGATGAACCCACCGGCAATCTGGATGAAGCCACCGGCAATTCGATCATCGAACTGTTGTTCAACCGGCTCGATGAAACCGGCGCGACGCTGGTGCTGATCACCCATGACGCGGCGCTGGCCACCCGCTGCGAACGGATAATCGAAATGAAGGATGGGCATATCGCCCGCGATCACCGGCGCGCCGATGATGCCATGGAACGCGCCGTCGCCGAATGACCAAAGCCACAAAAGGGAAACCGCAATGACCAGCTTTGCCTATCATGATGGCGACACCGAATGCGAAGGCTATGTCGCGTTGCCCACCACGCCCGGCCCGCATCCCGCCGTGCTGATCGCCCATAACTGGGCCGGGCAGACCGAAGTCGATAACGGCGTCGCCGATCGGCTGGCCGCGCTGGACTATGCCGGCATCGCCATCGATGTCTATGGCAAGGGCGTGCGCGGTGATCCGATGGGCGACAACAGCGCCCTGATGGGGCCGTGGATGGCCGACCGCGCGGCCCTGCTCAAACGCTTGCAGGCCGCGGTCGACGCGGCGGCGGCGCACCCGATGGTCGATGAAACCCGCATCGCCATCATCGGCTATTGCTTTGGCGGGCTGTGCGCGCTCGATGTCGCGCGCTCCGCTACACCGCTGGTCGCGGGCGCCGTCAGCCTGCATGGTTCCTATGCGCCGCCACAGCTTGGCCCACAGGCACCGATCACCGCCAAGGTGCTGGTTCTCCACGGCTGGGACGATCCGATCACACCGCCGGACGCCACTATGGCATTGATGCGCGAACTGAACGCCGCCGGGGCCGATTGGCAGTTGCACGCTTACGGCCAGACCATGCACGCCTTCACCGCGCCCGCTGCCCAAAACCCGGACGGCGGCATGCAGTACAGCGCCGATGCCGATCGCCGCTCGTGGAAATCGCTCACCGACTTTCTCGCCGAAATTTTCGCCGCTTGAGCCTGCCCCTGCGCCTTGCGTTGCGTGAACTGCGCGGCGGCCTTGTCGGCCTGCGGCTGCTGGCCGTCTGCCTGATCCTTGGCGTCGCGGCGCTGGCCGGCGTCGGCAGCCTGGCCTCCTCGATCACGCAGGGCCTCAGCGAGCGCGGCCAGTTGATCCTGGGCGGCGATATCGAGGCCCGGCTGACCAGCCGCTTCGCCGCGCCCGCCGATCTGGCGCGGCTGCGCGGGCTGGGCAAGGTTGCCGAGGTGGTCCGCCTGCGCGCCATGACCGGGCGCGACGGCAGCGATGATCGCGTGCTGTCGGAACTGAAGGCGGTGGATGCGAACTGGCCACTCTATGGCAATTTCGCCATCCAAGGCGGCGCGCGGCTCACCCCCGGCACTGCCGCCATCGCCCCCGCACTCGCCGACAAACTCCATCTGAAGGCCGGCGACCGGCTGACCATCGGCAACGCCCTGTTCACCGTAGCCGGCGTCATTACGGAGGAACCGGACAAGGCCGGCGAAGGCTTCAACTTCGGCCCCGGCGTCATCATCAGCCGCGCCGATCTGGAGTCCACCGGGCTGCTTGCCCCCGGCAGCCTCTATCGCAGCAACTACCGGGTCAAACTGCCGCCCAATGTCGATCCGGTGGCGGTCGTCGACAGGCTGCAAAAGGCCGCACCCGATGCCGGCTACCAATATATGGATCGCAACAACGGCGCCCCCGGCACCCGGCAGTTCGTCGATCGGCTGGGCCAGTTCCTCACCCTCGTCGGCCTGACCGCGCTCGTCGTCGCCGGCGTCGGCGTGGCGGGCGGGGTCAGCGCCTATCTGGGCGCCAAGACCAAGACCATCGCCACGCTGAAAACCCTTGGCGCCGATACAGCAACGATCCGCGCGACCTACCTTTGGCAGATCGGCATCGTCACCATCGGCGCCGTTGCCATCGGCCTCGCCATCGGCGCCGTCACGCCATGGATCGCAGTGCGCTTTGCCGCCGATGCGCTGCCGGTGCCACCGGCGCTCAGCCTGCAATGGCCGGCGCTGGCCACCGCTGCCGGCTATGGCGTCTGCGTCGCGCTGGCCTTTGCGCTGTGGCCGCTGGCACAGGCGGCGCGGATGCCCGCCGCCCGGCTGTTCCGCAGCCTCACCGAGCGCCGCGACCGCCCCGGCATCGCCACCATCGCCATCATGGCCGTGGCCGGCCTCGCCATCGTCGGGCTGACGGTGCTCAACGCGACGGACCGCTTGTTCGTGCTTACCTTCATCGGCGCGGCGCTGGGCCTGATCGCGCTGCTCTGGGCGCTGGCGGCACTGGTGCGTTTCCTCGCCGCGCGCGCGCCCCGGCCATCGGGCACGCTGGCGCGGCTGGCGCTGGGCAACCTCCACCGCCCCGGCGCACCGACCCGGCAATTGATCGTCGCGCTCGGCCTCGGCCTCACCCTGTTCGCCACGCTGGCGGTCATCGAAACCAATTTCACCGGGCAGATCAACCGCACCTTGCCCGCCCGTGCCCCCAGTTTCTTCGTCATCGACATCCCTAACGAAGGGCTGGCGCCGTTCCGCCAGGTCATCGCCACCACCGCCCCCGGCGCTGCCATCACTGTCGTCCCGTCGCTGCGCGGGCCGGTGACGTCGGTAAAGGGCGTGCCCGCTGCAAAGATCGACGCTCCCGATGCCTGGATCCTGCGCGGCGACCGTGGCCTCAGCTATGCGGCCGATTTCCCGCCCGCCAACACGCTGGTCCACGGCAAATGGTGGCCGCGCGACTATGCCGGGCCGCCGCTGGTTTCCATCGACGATGATGCCGCGACCGCGCTGGGGCTCAAAATCGGCGACACCATCACCGTCTCGGTCCTTGGCGTCGAAATCACCGCCAAAATCGCCAACACCCGCAAGATCAACTGGCAATCGCTGGGCTTCAACTTCGCCATCTTGTTCGCACCTGGCACGCTGGAGGCGGCGCCACATAGCTGGATGGCCACGCTCGCCGTCGCGCCGGCACAGGAACGCGCGGTGCAGGCTGGCATCGGCCGCGCCTTCCCCACCGCGTCCGTCATCCGCGTCAAGGATGTGCTCGGGCAGGTCGGTGAATTGCTTGGCCAATTGTCCGCCGCCATCCGCGCCGCGGCGTCGGTCACGGTCGCCGCCGGTATCGCCGTGCTCATCGGCGCCCTCGCTGCTGGCGCCCGGGCGCGCACCTATGATGCGGTGCTGCTGAAACTGCTCGGCGCCACGCGGGGGCAGGTGGCCCGCGCCACGCTGGCCGAATATGGCTTTTTGGCGCTCATCGTTTCGGGGCTCGCGTTGCTGCTCGGCAGTGGCGCCGGCTGGTATGTGGTGACACAGGTGTTCAAGCTGGAATGGCAACCCGATTGGCTGCCGGTGCTGGCAACAGTGCTGGCCGGCGGCGCGGTGACGATCCTGCTCGGCCTCGCCGGCTCGTGGCGGGCGCTGTCGGCGCGGCCCAATACGGTGCTGCGAGAGCTTTGATTACAGATTGGACATAATGCGGCATTGAAAATGCGCAGGATATATCCGATATTGGAGAGGATCCCGGCGCAATTGCCGGCGACAGGAGGAATTAATGGTCAATCAGGTGGACCCCCGTTTTGGCACGGTCCGGCCGAAAGTTGGTTCAGGCTCGGACGATGTCGCGGTCTATGACGAGGGCCTGCGCACGTACATGCTCTCGATTTACAATTACATGGCGTCCGGTGTCTTGCTCACCGGGGTTGTGGCCGTGTTGTTCGCGATGGGCGCTACGCCGCAGGAATCGCTCGCCGGGCAGATTTTCATGGGCCCAGGCATCCTAAAATATATCGTGATGTTCGCACCGCTCGGCCTCGTCATGTGGCTCAGCTTCGGCATCAACAAGCTGTCGACGAGCGCTGCAAAGGCGATTTTCTGGGCCTATGCCGCGCTGATGGGCGCATCGCTGTCGACGATCTTCCTCGCCTATACCGGCGCGTCGATCGCCAGCACCTTCTTCGCAACGGCCGCCGGTTTCGGCGCGCTAAGCCTCTATGGCTACACGACGAAGCGTGACCTGTCGGGCTTCGGCAAGTTCCTGCTGATGGGCCTTGTCGGCCTGATCATTGCCAGTGTCATCAACATCTTCACCCAGTCGAGCGCGGCATCGCTGCTCATCTCGATCGTGGGCGTGTTCCTGTTCGCCGGGCTGACGGTGTATGACACGCAGAAAATCAAGAACATGTACTGGCAGGTCGAAGGCTCTGATTTCATGGGCAAGGCCGTCGTGATGGGCGCGCTGACGCTCTATCTCGATTTCATCAACCTGTTCCTGTTCCTGCTGCGCTTCATGGGCGATCGCCGCTGACGCGCTGAATAAACCGAATAAGAATTAGCCCGGCGACGAAAGTTGCCGGGCTTTTCTTTGGTGCGCATACCGACTGGAGACTTGGCGCGAACGCCACCCTCTCCCGCCTGCGGGAGAGGCGAGACGCGCGGCGTCGCGGATGCGACCTTCGTCGCGGGCGCCGGGTGAGGGTGTTCACACGCTTCAAAGCCAGAATACACCCTCACCCGGGGCGCAAAGCCGCGCCTCTCGACCTCTCCCGCAAGCGGGGGAGGGGGGCTAATCTGCTTATTCGGCGCCCCTCAGCCGCCGCCTCACCCCGCCGCCGCCTCCACCCAATCCAGCCGGTCCTGCCCGAAAAAGAACTGGTCCCCGACAAAGAAGGTCGGCGCCCCAAACGCCCCGCGCGCCACCGCCGTTTCGGTTGCAGTGACCAGCGCGGCCTTGACCGCTGGGTCCGCCGCCTTCGCCAGCCACACCTCGGCATCGAAGCCCGCCGCAGCCAGCGTCGCCGCCAGCACCGCCGGATCACCCATGTTGCGCGGGCGCTCCCACATCCCGGCAAAAATCGCCTCGCCCACGGTCATGAAATCCGCCGTGCCGCGCGCCGCGGTCAACATCCGCATCATGGTGATGGTGTTGACCGGGAAATCCGGGTTGACACCCAGCGTAATGCCCTCGCGCGCCGCGTATCGCGCCATGTCGATGCCCATCCAGCGACCGCGCGCCGCCACCATGCCCGGGGGGGCGTTCCCGGTCGCCTTGAAGATGCCGCCCAGCAGGATCGGCTTATAATCGATGGCCGCGCCGGTGCGCGCCGCAATCGCCGGCAGCCGCCGCCAGGCCAGATAGCTTGTCGGTGATCCGACATCGAACAGAAACTCGATGGTCTTGGGCATTTCGGCCTCCTCAGCCAGCAACAGCGGTTAAAATTTTTCCATCCAGGGCCGCAGGTCCATCTCGTGCGTCCAGGCGCTGCGCGGCTGGTTGTGGAGCATGACATAATTGGCGGCGATATCGTCCGGGTCGAGAATCCCGGCGACGTCCTTCAGCTTGTAGCGTTCGGGAAAATTGCCCGAAATGAACGCGGTATCGATGGCGCCATCGATGACGGTGTGCGCGACATGCACGCCCTTTGGCCCCAATTCCCGCGCCATGCTCTGCGCCAGCGCGCGCAACGCGTGCTTGCCGCCGGCAAAGGCCGCAAAGCCGGCACCACCGCGCACGCTTGCGGTAGCGCCGGTATAGATGATCGTGCCCCGGCCACGCGGCACCATGCGCCGCGCCGCCTCCCGGCCCATCAGGAAGCCGCCCAGCGCACACAGCTCCCAGATCTTGCGATACCGGCGCTCGGTTTCCTCCATGATGCCCATCGGCGAATTGGCGCCGATATTGAACACCGCCACCTCCACCGGGCCGATATCCCGCTCCACACGATCGAACAGCGCGACCATCTGTTCCTCATCGCGGGCATCGGTGCCGATCGGTACGCACTGCCCACCCTCGGCCTGAATCCGCTCGGCCAGTGGCACCAGCGCATCGGCGGTGCGGCGTACCGGCACCGCCACCAGCCCGGTGCGGGCAAAGGCCGATGCAATGGCACCACCGGTGGCGTCCCCTGCGCCGATGACGATCGCTGCGCCGCTCATGCGCCATTCTCCCGCTTGGCTTCCGCCGCCAGTCGTTCTTCCATCGGAAACACCATGCAGGTGGTCGTCCCGGTGGCGATCAACCGACCTTCGCTGTCCACCACCGTGCCGCGCGCCGTGGCGATGCGACGGCCGCTGCTCACCACGTCGGCGCGGGCGACTACCTCACCGGTGCGCGCGGTCATGGCGCGCAAATAGGTGACGTTCAGATCGATGGTGGTGAACGCCAGCCCGGGTGCCAATGACGTCAGCACGGCAATGCCAAGGCAAGAATCGAGCAATGTTGCCGCATAACCGCCGTGCACGATGCCCATCGGGTTGTAATGCTCAACCCCCGGCACGCCCACAAACTCCACCCATCCCGGGCCTGCCGCGCGCGTCCGCATCGCCATCATCGCGCTGATCGGCGCCTGCGGGGCCCGCCCTTCGACCATCGCCAGCACCCGGTCCAGCCCGGTCATCCCGGCGCTGTCGCCCGCCCCCGGCGCCGTTTTCAACATGCTCATCGCGTCCGTCTCCAACCCTTGCGACGGCACTGGATTGCCGTCTATTTAAATGCAATTGCAACTAAACTGCCAAAATTCTCCGCCTAAAGGCGCGTCACTCAAAGATGCGAATGGGCATCGTCCAGAATGAAATGCAACGTCGCCAGCCGGCCATCGCCCAGCGCCGCGCGCACCCGATCCTGCGCCTGTTCCCACCCCGGTGTCGCCACACCTCGCCTGTCCGCACCCGCATCGGTCAATTGCACCAGCCGCGCCCGCCCATCGGCCGGATCGGCCACCAGTTTGACCAGGCCGGCCAGCGTCAGCGGCTTCAAAAGCCGCGATACGGTGGAAGCATCCGCCGAAAGCCGCTCCGCCAGCGCGCCCACGGCAATGCCCTCACGCCGCCGCAGCGCCGCCAGCAAACCCATCTGGCCGATGGTCAGCCCGAACGGCGCCAGCGCCTCATCATAAATCTGCGTCACCCGCCGCGCCAACCGGCGCACCTTCATCGCCGTGCATGGCCGCAACACGGCAGGCACGGCATCCGACTCAAGGGCGACTCTGTCCGTCATGCTGCCAGCATCGCATTGCCTGCATATGCATACAATAGCAGAATGATCAGGGTGGCGCCTGCGGTCAAATCGCTGCCAGTCTCCCGCCTGCGGGAGAGGCGAGACGCGCGGCGTCGCGGATGCGACCTTCGTCGCGGGCGCCGGGTGAGGGTGTTCCCGAACTTCGACATCTGAAACACCCTCAGGTCCAGCTACGCCGCCTGTCGCCCCCCCCCGCACGCGGGAAAGGGGACCGGGCACGCGACGTGAAAAGGCCACTACCGCCCGCCCATCTTGTCCCCGGCCCGCACCCGTTCCAGCGCCTCGGTATCGGCCCGCGCCAGATCGCCCTTGCCCATCATCCCGTAAATCTTCGCACGCATTGCCAGCGACCACCGGTCCCCCGCATCCGCCGCCAAAGCCTTGTTCAGATACCCGACAGCCGCCGGCAAATCGCCCTGGGCCACGCTGACCAACGCCTTGCCCCGCACGACGATGGTTTTGTCCGGGTCGATCGCCTGCGCAGCGGCAAAGTCCTGCTCGGCATTGGCGACATCGTTCATCCATGCATAGCCGATGCCCCGGTTTGCCAAGGGGATCGGGTCGTGTGGCTTCAGCGCGATGGCTCGGGTGAAGTCTGCGACTGCCTGTTCAAACCGCCTTGTGTCGAGATAGATGATGCCACGGTTCACAAAGGCATCGGCATTTTCGGGGTCGGCCGAAATCGCAGCGCCGTAGTTTATGAGCGCCCGCTCCCGCTCCCCCAGCCGTTCGTTCACCAGCCCGAGATTATACTGGCTCGCGGACCGCTGCGGATCGAGGCGAACGGCGTTTTCATAATCTGTCCGCGCGCGCTGGAAATCCCCCGCGCGGAAATAGGCCGAGCCGCGCGCGTCGAGCGCGCCTGCCTTTGCCGGCCGGTCATCGCCAGCCGTTGTGAGCAGCTGGGTGCAAGCCGATATCGCATCCTGCTCCGCAACACCTTCAATCCCATCGTAGCAGCGGCGCTCCAGCGCCTGCACCGGCGCATCGGTGAAGATTTTGAACCCGCCCCAGACGAATAAGCACCCAAACAACAGGTTCCAGGACAAGGCTGCCCAATAGCGTTTTGGCTGCGTATCGCGCTGATATGGGCCCAGATTGCCTCGCACTGCGGGTCTGATGTGTCCCGTCGCAAGACCCCTTGCGACCCAGAACAGAACAAAGCCACCGAACGCGACCGACAGAAGCGGAAAGAAAGACGGCGAACGGGCAATCGCTGTGGCAAGCGGCGTCCAGATAAACAGCGCCAGCGCCAGAAGACTGCCTAAAATTCCCAGATTGCGGCCCAGCTTCCCGGACGTCCGCCAGCGCAAATCCTCGGGCGGTTGGCCAATGTCGCGGCGGGCAGGGTCATGCGCGAGATGGTCATAGACGTAGCGAGCCGGCACAAATGCAATCGTCGCGATGACCAGCGACAGCCAGACCTGCACTGGAACATCTTTGAACATTCAGGATCTCTCACCGGTCGCGTCGCCACGCTTGATGCCATCATCCGGCCCCGAGTCAAAATCGCCCGCATACAGCGCCCAACCGCACGCCAGATCCTGCACGACATGGCCCAGCGATTTGTAGATCGTCACCTCCGCCGCATCCCGCCGCCCCGCCAGCCGCCCGGCCAGCACTTCGCCGATGTCGCCGACGACATGGGCATCATCCACCAACCCGGCGGCGCGGGCGTGCAGGAACTCCGCCCCCTGCGCCAGCACACCTGGGCGATAGTCCACGATGAAACGGGCGCGGGCGACGAGCGCATCGTCGATCTCGCGCGGGCCGGCATGGCTCGATCCGACGACGTTGATATGGGTGCCGGGCGCCACTATCGCCGCGGTCAATATCGGTTCGGCGGCGCCAGTCACCGTGCAGATGATGTCCGCCGCCGCAACCGCCGTCGCCACATCGGCACAGGCCGCGACAGGCAAGCCAAGCTCGGCCGCCAGCCGCGCCGCCAGCGCCGCCGCCTTGGCCGGGTCGCGGCCCCAGATGCGGATGTCCGTCAATGGCCGCACCAGCGCCATCGCCCGCGCATGGCTCGCCGCCTGCTCACCCGTGCCCAATATCGCCAGCCGCCGCGCCCCGGGCCGCGCCAGCGCATCGGTCGCCACCGCGCTCGCCGCCGCGGTGCGGATGGCGGTCACCTCGCCGGCATGGACGGCGGCAACCGGCAGGCCGTTCGCCGGATCGAACAACAGCACCACGCCCTGATGCGATTGCAGCCCGGCGGCGGCATTGCCGGGAAATATGCTCAGCAATTTCGCCCCGAACGTGCCGCCCGGCCCCATCGCCCCGGGCATGATGCCGAACAAGGCGCCATCGCCCAGCGGGATGATCTCGCGCAGCGGCGAC
>JBBQPR010000025.1:0-37078 GCA_038217075.1 Sphingomonadales bacterium | reverse complement strand
CAAGCCCATCGACGCACAGCCCGGAATCATCCGCGAGTGCCGGGAGGCCCGAGGCCGTCGCCGCCGCCAACGCCTTCAATTCGGCATTGGCGATGAAAGTCAGCCCGGTCTCTTCGGGTTCCGGCAGGCCAAGAGCGCCCGCTGAAACCACGTCCAGCCCATGCGGGCCTAGCAGCTCGGCCAGCTCCACGACCTTGCCGGGGTTGTGCGTCGCCAGCACGAGCCGGCCAGGTTGAAGCCGGCGCTGCACTCAGCGACCCGTGGCCGCAAGCTGCGCCGCAAACACCTCGTTGCAGCCGATGCGCGCCAGACGCAGCAGGCGGAGCATGGTTTCCTCGTCGAACGGCGCGCCTTCGGCCGTCGCCTGCACTTCGACAAGGCCGCCGCTGCTGGTCAGCACAAAATTGGCATCGGTATCGGCGGCGCTGTCCTCGATATAGTCGAGATCGAGTACCGACTGGTCGTTATGGACGCCGCAGCTGATCGCCGCGACCTGCGTTGCCAGCGGGTCGGCCATGCCGGGGTTTTCGGCCATGATCTTGTCGATGGCGATGCGCAGCGCCACCCAGGCGCCGGAAATCGACGCGGTGCGGGTGCCGCCATCGGCCTGCAGCACATCGCAATCGAGCGTGATCTGGCGTTCGCCGAGCAGCTTCATGTCGGTGACAGCGCGCAGGCTGCGCCCGATCAACCGCTGGATTTCCTGCGTGCGGCCGGACTGCTTGCCCTTGGCGGCTTCGCGCGACCCGCGCGTATGGGTGGCGCGGGGCAACATGCCATATTCGGCCGTCACCCAGCCCGAACCTTTGCCGCGCAGCCATGGCGGCACGCGTTCTTCAAGGCTGGCGGTGACGAGCACATGGGTCTGGCCGAACTTGACCAGGCACGAGCCTTCGGCATGGGCGGAAAAGCCCGGAATCATTTCGATGGTACGCATCTGGTCGGGGGCGCGGCCGGAAGGGCGCATGGGGCAAAATCCTTGTTGTGTGCGCCGCCTCCTAGCCGGGGGCGGCGGGGCTGTCACGCGCAGTCACTTGCCGCTAGCGTGGCGGGATGGCCGAAATCAGCTTCCGCACCGCCCGCGCCGATGAATTGCCCGCCATCGTGGCGCTGCTGTCCGACGATGTGCTGGGCAAGGCGCGCGAGGCGGCGGGCGCACTGCCACCGGGCTATCGCGCCGCTTTCGACGCCATCGCTGCGGATCCCAACCAGATGCCGGTGGTGGCTGTGGAGGGCGAGGCCGTCATCGGCACCATGCAGCTGAGCTTCCTGCCCGGCATTTCGCGGCAAGGCGCCTGGCGCGGGCAGATCGAGGCTGTGCGTATCGCTGCGGACCGGCGCAGTGGCGGGTTGGGGCAGCGGATGATCGAATGGGCCATCGAACGCTGCCGGGCGCGTGGATGCCAGCATGTGCAACTGACGACGGACAAGCGCCGGACCGATGCACACCGATTTTATGACAAGTTGGGGTTCGAGAGCAGCCATTTCGGCTACAAGCTGAAGTTATAGGAGCCGCTCCCGCAGGCGACAGAGGGAGACGTTGAGCTGACAGGGGTAGCCGTCGCCGCCATCGGACCTTACATTCACGCCATGCAATCTCCATCCGTGGCCGAGCTGAACAACCGTGCCCGAGAGGTGTTCCGGCAGATCGTCGACGCCTACCTCACCAGCGGCGCTCCCGTCGGCTCGCGAACCCTTTCGAAACTTGGCGCGCTGGGCCTGTCCCCGGCGTCGATCCGCAATACCATGCAGGATCTGGAGGAGTTGGGGCTGCTCGCGGCGCCGCACACCTCCGCTGGGCGGTTGCCGACGCAGGCCGGCTTGCGCATGTTCGTCGACGGCATGATGCAGGCCAGCGAGCCATCGGACGAGGAACGCGCCGCCATCGAGGCCGGGCTGGACAAGAGCCTGGCCGGCGGCGGCGCCATCGAGGATGCGCTGGCCCGCACCACCGCGGTGCTGTCGGGCCTGTCGCAATGCGCCGGGCTGGTGCTGGTCAACAAGACCGAGATTGTCATCCGCCAGATCAGTTTCGTGTCGATGTCGGCCGGGCGCGCCATGGCGGTGCTGGTCGGCGCCGATGGCAGCGTCGAAAACCGCCTGGTGACCCTGCCCGAGGGCGTGCCGCCGGCGGCGCTGGAGGCGGCGGCGAATTATATCAACGCGCGGCTGGGCGGGCTGACACTGGCGGCGGCGAGCGAGCGGTTGCGGCAGGAAGTCGCCGCCGACCGTGCCGCGCTGGACGCGATCACCGAGGCTGCGGTTACCACCGGGCTGGCGGCCTGGTCCTCGGATGGCGCGGCGCGGCCCGTGCTGATCGTGCGGGGGCAGGCCAATCTGGTGGAATCGAGCGTCGATCTCGATCGGGTGCGGATGCTGCTGGGCGATCTGGAGGACAAGGAAGAGCTTGTCCGCCTGCTCGAACTGGCGCGCGGGGCGGAAGCGACGAAGATTTTCATCGGGGCGGAATCGCAGCTTTTCTCGCTGTCGGGGTCCAGCCTGATTGCAGCGCCGTATCGCGGGCCGGGCGGGCGTGTGGTCGGTGTTGTCGGCGTAATCGGCCCCACCCGGTTGAACTATGCGCGTGTGATACCCATGGTGGATTACACCGCACGAACACTTAGCAGGTTAGTAGCATGACAGATGTAAATGACGCGCCCGAAACGGCGGATGAAGAGAATGTGACCCCGGCGCCGGAGGTGGATTTTGCCGCGGAATTGCTGGCGCGCGATACCGAGATTGCCGACCTGAAGGACCGGCTGTTGCGGCAGGCGGCGGAGACGGAGAACACCCGTCGCCGGCTTGAACGCGACAAGGCCGATACCGCGGCCTATGCGATGACCGGTTTTGCGCGGGATCTGCTGGCGGTGGCCGACAATTTGCGCCGCGCCGTGGCCGCATTGCCCGCCGAAGGTTTCGACGCGGTGCGATCGGGCATCGAGGCAACCGAGCGCGAATTGCTGGCGATATTCGGCCGCCACGGCATCACCAAGGTGGAGGCCGTGGGCCAGAAGCTCGACCCCAACCGCCACCAGGCGATGATCGAAGTCGAGCATGAAACGCATGAGCCGGGCACGGTCGTCGATGAATTGCAGGCCGGCTATGTCATCAAGGACCGGCTGCTGCGCCCGGCGCTGGTCAGCGTCGCCAAGGCCAAGGGCTGAACCAGCAAATTCCGCCAACGGGGGAACCCATGATTATCGTGATCGCGCGCGCCGAATTTGATCCGGCGCAGCTTGACGAACTGGAACCTGCGCTCGACGCGATGATGCGCGCCACCTGGGATGAATCGGGCTGCCTTGGCTATTCGGTGGCAATCGAAAGCCGCAACGGCGGGGTGTGCACCATCGTCGAACGCTGGTCCGATGAGGCGGCGCTGAAAAAGCATTTCACCACGGCGCACATGGCGGCGTTCAACGCGGCCATCGATGGCGCGGTGCAGTCGATCGATGCGCGGGTGTATGATGTGAGCGGGGAACGGCCGTTGAAGGCGCTGTTTGCTTAGGCTTTTGGCGCGCGACGTTGTCGGACCGTTTTCGACCCGAGGGTTTTTGGGTGGAACCAACGCTGCAGCATGGAGCCGGCAGCCTGTCCGAGAAGCGGGATAGACCCTTCTGCCGACGCGGCCCTGTGGCGGATCTTCGGCTGCTAACAGACTCAACCTCGCCCGAGCGTATCCAGTGGACTCGAATCGAGGTGCTTCAGAATACGCCTCAGTGCCGCGATGTTCATTTCGTCTTCGGCGCTGTCGAGCGCTTCCTGCAGCACCGCGCGGATGTCGTCGGCTTGGACCCGCTCCATCTCCCAATTCGGATATAGTCGGTCGCGCTTTTCCACACTCCGGTCCAGCGAGACGATGTCGAAATGGCGCGGATCGCCATAAAGGCTCGCGATCAGGTTCTCGACCTCGGCGGGCGGCCCCTCGACCCACTGGAAGAATACGCCGCTGCCAAAAACCAGCACCCCGGTGATGTCTCGTTCGACATTGCGGCGTTGCGCAAAATCGATGATGCGGTTGACTTCGTCGTCGTCGATGCCTTCGGCGGCACGACTGCAGTATACGAAAGTATCGAGAATCGGCGCGGCATGGTCCAAGTCAGGGCCGGGTGGAAAACCAAATTCGTCAAACATGGATTGGCTCGCTTTGTCTATGCCGGGCGGGCTGTGCCGCCCGGTAGGTCAGCGTCAGGTTAGTGCATCTTTCTGATTTGGGTAAGGAACATTGGAGTTCCATCCCGGTCGCGGCCGCGGCTTCGCGCGAGCAACCGCTTCGGTGCAGGTGCCGATCGCGGCCAAAAGGCACATATGGGCGCTTGGCTGCCGCTCGCCTTGGGCTGCGTGCGAGGCAGCTTGGTGCCCTCGCCGCCCCAAAACGGACCTTGCCGTCTGCCACCATGATTGGACGATCACGGCACGGGATCAAATTTGGCGCCGTCGTGCCTTGCGTGCCTCCTGCACCGCCCATAGCCCGACAGCGACGCCCATCATCCCGAGCGGCCCCAACCGGCGGGCGATGATCGACAGGGTCATGCCGACGATCGCGCCGGCCGGGCCGGATGCGTCATGGCCGATGTCCGCCACGACTTTTTGCCCGACCATCGCCGAGACCATGCGTCCGACTTCGGACATGCGCGTCTCCCTTTTCTATCCCGCCTATAGATAGGGCAAATGCCCGAAAGCGCCAGCGGTTCAGGGTTTTTGGGCGGCGATCCAGCGGTCGATTTCGGTTTCGAGCACGTCCATCGGCACGGCGCCATTGGCCAGCACGGCGTCGTGGAAGGCGCGTTCATCGAATTTCGGCCCCAGCGCTGCCTCGGCGCGGGCGCGCAGTTTGCGGATGGTCAGTTCGCCGATCTTGTAGGCCAGCGCCTGGCCCGGCCAGCTGATGTAGCGGTTGACCTCGGCCTCGACATTGTGGCGGCTGAGCGCGGTGTTGGTCAGCATGTAGTCGATCGCCCGGTCGCGGCTCCAGCCCATCGAATGGATGCCGGTGTCGACGACCAGCCGGCAGGCGCGCCACATTTCATAGCTGTAGCGGCCCATCTTCTTTTCCGGCGTGTCGTAGAGGCCCATCTCCTCGCCCAGGCTCTCGGTGTAGAGCGCCCAGCCCTCCACGAACGCGGTGAATGACGCCTGGTGGCGGCGGAAATCGGGCAGCGGCAATTCCTGCTGCAGGGATATCTGGGTCTGGTGGCCGGGCGCTGCCTCGTGCAGTGTCAGCGCGGGCAGTTCGTACAGCGGCCGCTGGTCGAGATGGCTGGTGTTGATCCAATAGGCGCCGGCGCGGCCGGTGGCGGCGCTGCCGGGGCCGGAATAGGCGGTGGTCGTCGCTTCGGCCTGGTCGGCGGGGATCGGCTTTACGGTGAAGGTGAGGCGCGGCAGCTTGCCGATGATGCGGGGCAGCCAATCGTCGATCAGCTTGTTGGTGTACGCCGCCTTTTCGAGCAGTTCCTGCGGGGTTTTGGCGTAGAATATCGGATCGGTGCGCATATGGGTGACCAGCGCGGCGCGGTCCTTGTAGCCGGCGTCGGCCGCAACCTTGTCCATGGCGGCGCCGATGCGGGCGACTTCATCAAGGCCGATCTGGTGGATCTGCGCCGGGGTGAGGTCGGTTGTCGTCATGCGGCGGGCGCGGAAGGCATAGTAAGCGGCGCCGTTGGGTGTCGCGGAAATGCCGGCGACGGCGCGGCATTTGGGGCGGTATTCGTTTTGGTAGAAGGCGAGGAAGTCGCGATAGGCGGGCACGATGCCGGCCATGATCAGCGTGCGGGCGCGGGCCTGCATGGCCGCCCAATCGGCTTCGGGAACGAAGGCCGGGCGCGGTTTGGCGAAGGGCGACCAGAAGGCTGAATATTCCGGTTTTGCGACGATGTGGGTGGTAATCGAGGTTTCGAAGCCATCGAACGGGGTGCAGGGTTGCGCCATGCCGGCGGCAAGGCCGGTGCGGGTGACGGCGATTTCGGCGGCGTTGAAGGCCGGGAAGCCGGCGAGCCGGGCGAGATAGGATTGGTAATCGGCTAGCGTGCGCATCGGCGTTTCGGGCAGGCTTTGCGGCATTTCGGTGTGCCAGCTTGAATAGGTAGTGAAGGTGACGGCGCGCTGGCCAAAACCGTTGGCGGCCACATCATCGGCGAGCATCCGGCGCAACACGGCGCGGTTGACCCGGCCAGCATCGTCCAGCCCTACGGGGTCGATGGCGTCCAGCCGCTTGATGAAGCCCGATTCCGCCGCTGCCTCGCGGTCGGCTTCGGCCAGGCTAGGATCGGGCAGCTTGCCATCGCCGACATGGCTGCCGGTGTTGGTGGCGAGCAGCGGATCGACCGACAGTGACCAGGCCCAATGATCGGCGATGACGGATTTGAGATCATCGGCGGGGGCGGCGATGGTGCTTGTCGAAAACAGCAAAGCGGCTGCGGCTGGCAGCGAGATTCTCATGGCGAACACGGCCCCCCTGTGGCTAGTTTGTGGTTCTAGCGGGGCGGGAGGCGGCATGGCAACGGCAGCGGCAACGGCAGCGGACGCAGCGCGAAAACCCGGATTGCTGGCGCGCCTGTTCAGCAATGAAGTGCTGGCGGTGGCGAGCATCGTTCTGGCGGTGGCGGTTGTCGTCGCCATCGTGCGGGGCGCGGCGCATTGGGGCCGGATCCCGCCGCTGATCTGGGTGCATCTGGGCGCGATGCTGGTGGCGACCGTCCTGGCGCCAGTGATGCTGCTGCGGCGCAAGGGCACGCTCTGGCACCGGCGGCTGGGCTATGTATGGATGTCGTCGATGCTGGTGGCCGCAGCGACGTCGCTGTTTTTCAAGTCGGGCGCGATGGGGCCGGGGCATTTAGGCGTGTTCACCGGTGATGTTTCGCCGATCCATGCGCTGTCGGTGTTCGTATTGGTGCAGGCGCCGCGCGCGGTGATGCAAGCCCGACGGCATGACCGGCGGCGGCACGAACGCACCATCCGCGCGCTGGTCATCGGCGCGTTGCTGGTCGCGGGGTTTTTCACCTTCCCGTTCAACCGGCTGTTGGGGTCGTGGCTGTTCGGTTGAGCGGCGTTAGACTGCCTTGGCAACGGCGGTGACCGTGGCGAGGCTTTGGCTCAAACGTTCCGCCATCATGGCCTGCACCTGCGCCAGGATTTCGGGGCGCGCCGTGGCAGGGGTGCCGCCGCCGATCGGCTGCGGATCATATTCAAGCGCCAGTTGCAGCGATTCGGCGACATCGCGGCCGTGCAGTTGCTCGATGATGCGAAAGGCGAAATCGATGCCGGAGGTGACGCCGCCGGCGGTGATGCGATCGCGATCGATGACGGTGCGTTCGGCCACATAGGTGACGCCGAACAAGGCCAGTGTTTCGGCCCAGGCCCAGTGGCAGCCGGCGCGATAGCCGGTGAGCAGGCCGGCCGCGGCGAGGATGAGCGAGCCGGTGCAGACGCTGGTCATCAATTGCGCGCCCTTGGCCTGATCGCGCAGCCAGTCGAGCGCCACCGCGTCCTGCATCACATCGGTGCAGCCATAGCCGCCGGGCACGCACACCATGTCGAACTGGCCGCTGTCGGCCAGCGTCAGG
This sequence comes from Sphingomonadales bacterium, assembly GCA_038217075.1. Classification (GTDB taxonomy): domain Bacteria; phylum Pseudomonadota; class Alphaproteobacteria; order Sphingomonadales; family Sphingomonadaceae; genus Sandarakinorhabdus. The sequence continues at coordinate 29,519 of JBBQPR010000025.1, read as the reverse complement.
GTTGGCACCAGCGCCAGCCGGCAATCGCTCATCACCGGGGCGAGGCTGTGCCAGACATAGTCCACCGTCGCGCCGGGCATCCGGCTGAGCACCTGCGACGGCCCGGTCATGTCGAGCTGGGTGACGTTGGGGTAGAGCAGGAAACCGATTCGGAAGGGGTTGGCCATGAGGGGGTCCTTTCTGCGTCAGGCCACGAATGGCAGGTCCAGCGCCTCCGCCACCGCCTTGTGGCGGATCTTGCCATCCGACACGTTCAACCCGGCGGCGAGGTGCGGATCGGCGGCCATGGCCTTTTCGGCGCCCATGTCGGCCAAGCGCAGTGCAAAGGGCAGCGTGGCGTTGTTGAGCGCGAAGGTCGAGGTGCGCGCCACGGCGCCCGGCATGTTGGCGACGCAATAATGGATGATGTCGTCCACCACATAGACGGGGTCGGCGTGGGTGGTTGCCCGGCTGGTTTCGAAGCAACCGCCCTGATCGATGGCGATGTCGACGAGCACCGAGCCGCGCTTCATCAGCTTCAGCATGTCGCGGGTCACCAGCTTTGGCGCGGCGGCGCCGGGGATCAGCACCGCGCCGATCACCACATGGGCGCGGGCGATGGCGGCGGCGATGGCGGCGCGCGATGAAAAGGCGGTTTTCACCCGGCCTTCGAACATGTCGTCGATCTCGGCGAGCCGGGCGGTCGAAATGTCATAGATGGTCACATCGGCGCGCAGGCCTACAGCCATTTGCGCCGCGTTGATGCCCGAAACGCCGCCGCCCAATATGGCGACGCGGCCCGGTGCGACGCCCGGCACGCCGCCGAGCAAAATGCCGCGGCCGCCCTGCTCCTTTTCCAGATAATGCGCGCCGACCTGCACGCTCATCCGGCCTGCGACTTCCGACATCGGGCGCAACAATGGCAGGCCGCCCTTTCGATCCGTCACGGTTTCATAGGCGATGCAGATGGCGCCGCTGGCCATCAAGGCCTTGGCCTGTGGTTTGTCGGCGGCGAGGTGGAGGTAGGTGAACAGCGTCTGGCCGGGGCGCAGCCATGCGCATTCGTGCAACTGCGGTTCCTTTACCTTCACGATCATGTCGGCGGCGGCGAACACCGCTTCGGGCGTGGCGGCGATGGTGGCGCCGGCCTGTTTATAGTCGCCATCGGTGAAATCAATGCCGCCGCCGGCGCCGGTTTCCACAACCACCTTGTGGCCGCGCGCGGTCAATTCGGCGACCGAAGGCGGCGTCAAACCGACGCGATATTCGTGAATCTTGATTTCTTTCGGGACACCGATGCGCATCTGCATTGCTCCATATTCCAGCGTAATTGCGGCTATAGACCGGGCCTTGGCCGCGAGCCAGACGGGCACCTGCATTTGCTTCTGTATTGCCTGTTCGTAATCATTTCGGCGGCGGCAACCGTCTTTCGCTGCATTGCAGCGCGGTCATGGGTATGCTACCGCGCCGCGCGCTTGTCCCGATGGGAAAATTTGAAACGATGTCGAGCGATTCCGCGACGACGACCGATACCGCGACCCACGATCCTACGCACGCGCCGCAGGGGACAGCCCGGCTGGCCGTTGGCGCGATCGGCGTGGTTTTCGGCGATATCGGCACCAGCCCGCTCTATGCGCTGAAGGAAACCTTCACCGGCCACCACAAGCTGGTCGTCGATCAATTGCACATCTTTGGCGTGATGAGCCTGATTTTCTGGACCATGACGCTGATCGTCACGGTCAAATATGTTCTGCTCATCCTGAGGGCCGACAACCGCGGCGAAGGCGGCAGCCTGGCGCTGCTCGCGCTGATCTCGCGCCTGTCGCCTGGTGCCCGGCGCGCCCGCTATCTGGTGCTGTTAGGCGTGCTGGCGACCGGGCTGTTCATTGGCGACGCGATCATCACGCCCGCCGTCTCCGTATTGTCGGCCATCGAAGGGCTGACCGTGGTGAACAGCAACTTCACGCCCCTGGTATTGCCGATCGCGATCGTCATCCTGATCGGCCTGTTCCTTATCCAGTCGCGCGGTTCGGCCAAGGTCGGCGCGCTGTTTGCGCCGGTGATGCTGGTGTATTTCTTCGTCATCTCGGTGATGGGGATCAGCCAGCTGGTGCTCAATCCGCAAATCCTGCTGGCGCTCAATCCGATATGGGCGGTGCGGTTTTTCCTCATCGATCCCACGCTGGCTTTCCTGGCGCTTGGATCGGTGGTGCTGTCGGTCACCGGGGCCGAGGCGCTTTATGCCGATATGGGGCATTTCGGGCGCCGGCCGATCCAGATCAGCTGGCTGTGGTTCGTCATGCCGGCGCTACTGCTGAACTATTTCGGCCAATCGGCGCTGTTGCTTGCCAGCCCGGAAAAAATCGTCAATCCGTTTTACCTGATGGCGCCGGATTGGGCGCGGCTGCCGCTGGTCGGCATGGCCACCATGGCAACCGTGATCGCCAGCCAGGCGGTGATTTCCGGCGCATTCTCGGTGGTCCAGCAGGCGGTGCAACTGGGCTTCCTGCCGCGGCTGAAGATTACCCACACATCCGCCTCCGCTGCGGGGCAGATCTATATCCCGCTGGTCAATTGGGCGCTGATGGCGCTGGTGCTGATGCTGGTGCTGGGCTTCCGCACCTCGTCGAACCTGGCCTCGGCCTATGGTATCGCCGTTACCGGATCGATGCTGATCGATACCTGCATGATGGCTGTGCTGGTGCTGACGGTGTGGAAATGGAACCGCTGGCTGTCCTATGGCTTTGTCGGGGCGTTCCTCATCATCGATACGGCCTATTTTGCGTCGAACCTGACCAAGATCCCCGATGGCGGCTGGTTCCCGCTGCTGATCGGGGCGATTGCCTTCACGCTGTTGACGACCTGGGCCAAGGGCCGGGACCTTATGATGGAACGCTTGCGCGAAAGCGCCATGCCGATGGACGTGTTCATCAAATCCGCCGCCAATGCCGCCACCCGCGTTGCCGGCACCGCGGTGTTCATGACGACATCGCCCACCGGCGTGCCGCACGCGCTGCTGCACAATCTGAAGCACAACAAGGTGCTGCACGATCGTATCATGATCCTGACGGTGATCATCGACGAAGTGCCCTATGTGTCGGACGAGGACCGTATCGGCGTGCGCGAGCTTGGCGGCAATTTCTACCGGATCATCATCCGCTATGGCTTCATGCAGGAAGTCGATATTCCGGCGGTGCTGAAGAAGGTCGAAAATTGCGGCCCCAAGCTGAAGATGATGGAAACCAGCTTCTTCCTGTCCCGCCAGACGCTGCTGGCCAGCGACCGGCCGGGCATGGCGCTGTGGCGCGAACATGTGTTCAGCTGGATGATGCGCAACGCGGAAAGCGCGATGGACTTTTTCAAGCTGCCGACCAATCGGGTGGTGGAGTTGGGGAGCCAGGTTGAAATCTGACCGCTGCGCGGCCGAGCGCAAGCTCGATCGGCGGGGCTGGCGGCCGCGCCGCCTGAACCTGACCGGCGGCAATTGAGAGGTTCCGGAAATTGATCCACAGCCATAGCTTTCTGACCTGAGAATATGCGCACAAGATCATTCCCCCTCGTGATCTTGCTGTTTGTATCCGCCTGTTCGGAGCCTCTTTGCACGACCCAGCGCGTCAAATCCCTTAAATCGCCGGGAGGCGCTCACGAGGCAGTTATGTTCATGCGCGAATGCGGCGCGACGACAGACTTCACGACCCAAGTGTCGGTCGATCCATGGTTTTGGCAGTTTGTAGGCAACGCCTTCGTCGCCGATGGGTATAATGGCGGTACCCGTGGTTCTTGGGGCGGCCCATGGGCCGATATGAAATGGATTGGGCCTGCCGAATTGGTTGTTACCTACGACCAGAAAGCTCGCTTGTTCGACAATAATAAGGTCGTGAGAGGCGTTAACGTCACCTATCGGCCCGTTGTTCGCGAGTGACGGTAGTTGGGTAGGGAGCCGCCAGCCCGCATCCTCTGCTCGATAACAGCGGTCACGCCCGACCCACAGCCCTCCCTACATCTCGAAGAGAGCCGCTGCCCCCATGCCGCCGCCCACGCACATTGTCACAACAGCGCGCTTGGCCCCGCGCCGCCGCCCCTCGATCAGCGCATGGCCCGTGAGCCGCGAGCCCGACATACCGAACGGGTGGCCGATCGAAATTGCGCCACCATCGACGTTGATCTTCGCCGGATCGATGCCGAGCTTGTCGCGGCAATAGAGCACCTGCACCGCGAACGCCTCGTTCAGTTCCCAAAGGTCGATATCGTCAACGGTCAGGCCATGGCGCGCGAGTAGTTTGGGCACCGCGAATACCGGGCCGATGCCCATCTCCTCCGGGCCGCAGCCGGCCACGGCGAAGCCGCGGAACACGCCCAACGGTTTCAGCCCGCGCCGTGCTGCCTCGGTGTCCGACATGACGACGCAGACGCTCGCCCCGTCCGATAGCTGGCTGGCGTTGCCCGCCGTGACGGTGCCGCCCTCGCGCACGGTGCGCAGGGCCGCCAGCCCCTCCAGCGTCGTATCGGCGCGATTGCCTTCGTCCTGCGTCAGATGGACCAACTGGTCGCCCGTGGGGGTGCCGTCCTTGGCGGTCAGGCGCTTGCGTGCGCTGATCGGCACGATTTCGGCGTCGAAGCGCCCGGCGGCCTGGCCGGCTGCGGTGCGGCGCTGGCTTTCCAGCGAATATTCGTCCTGGGCCTCGCGGCTGACACCATAAGTGGCGGCGACATGATCCGCGGTTTCGATCATCGGCCAGTACAGCGCTGGCATGGTGGCGGCGATGCCATCCGAGCGGAATCGCGTAAGGTTCTTGTGGGGCAGCACCAGCGACACTGAATCGAGTCCGCCGGCGACGTAGATGCCTTCCTCCCCGGCGCGCAGGCGTTGCGCGGCAAAGGCGATGGTTTGCAGCCCCGACGCGCATTTGCGATCGATGGTGGTGCCGGCGACGCTGACCGGGAGGCCCGCCGCCATGGCCGCCACCCGCGCGACATTGTTGCCGGTGGCGCCTTCCGGGTGTGCCGAACCGAGCAGCACATCCTCGACCTCGCCGCCTTCGACGCCGGCACGTTCCAGTGCGGCGCGGATGACATGCGCGGCCAGCACCGGCCCCTCGCAATCATTGAGGGCGCCCTTGTAGGCGCGGCCAATCGGCGTGCGCGCCGTCGAGACGATTACAGCTTCGGTCATGCGGGGTTCCTCAATGCGCCAGCGGGGCCTCGGCGCGCGTTATCTTTTTGCCGGGCGTGGAAGCCCGCTGTCGCTTAGCCGGGTGTGGACGCCCGCAGGCCGATGGCGCCGATCAGCACCATGGCGATGCAGCCCAACTGCAGCGGGTTGAGTTTTTGATCGAAGAACGCGACGCCCAGCGCCGCGATGGCGATTATGCCGATGCCGGACCAGATCGCATAGGCGACGCCGACCGGGATGGTTTTAAGCGCCGGCGCCAGCGCCAGGAAGCAAACGGCGTAAAAGATAATCGACAGCACCGCCCAGTGCCAGCGCACCAGGCCATCGGACAGCTTCAACATCGTCGTCGCGACGATTTCAAAAGCAATCGCGATGGCGAGATAGGTCCAACCTGTCATGCAGCGGCACGTCCCCGGTTACTGTCACTGCTCGAGCCTTAGCCGAGTGCGGCAGGGTCCGCCATAGCTCCAGGGTGTAATGTGGTGCGGCTCAGATGCCTGCATACCATTCATAGCCGCGGTCTTCCCAATAGCCGCCGTGGCCGCTGCCATGACCGGCCAGCGTATCGGTGACTTCGAAACCGGTGACATATTTGGCCTGTTTATAGCCAAGCTGCCGTTCGATCCGCATCCGCGCCGGGGCGCCATGGCCGACGGACAAAGGCGCGCCGTTCATGCTGTGCGCCAGGATCGTCTGCGGGTGGAAAGCGTCCACCAGATCGACGCTTTCATAATAGAGCGAGGTCGATTGCGCGCCGCCTTTCGAAGCCTCCCCACCGTAATTGTCGGCGCAGCGGATGACGACATAGCGGGCGTTGGTTTTCATGTTCGCCGCCTTCAGCAACAGGCCGAGCTGTGGCCCGGTCCATTGCCCGATGGCGCTCCAGCCCTCCACGCAATCATGGCGGGTGATCTGGGTGCGCGCCGGCATGCGGCGGATATCGTCCATGCTCAGCGACAGCGGATTATTGACCAGTCCGGTGACGGTGATGCGCCAATCGGCAAAATTATTGGCGGTGGCGGCAGCATATTCGGCCTCCACCGGCACATGGGTGCCGTTGACCTTGAAGTTGGGCGACAGGTCGGCGGCGCTGAATTCCTGTGCCAGATCGTTGCGGCCGACGATCCGCTGCCAGCGCAGCGTCGCGTCCTCGGCGGAGCGGATGATGCGGCCCAGCTTGTCGTTGCTGGCGAGCGCATCGCAGCCCGACAGCAGCAGGCCGCCGGCCGCGGCGCCGCCAAATCCGAACAGCCCGCGGCGTGAAAGCGTCGTCATCACTTTGTCTCCGGATCGACGCGGAACTTGCCGGTGATCATCGACCTGATCTCGTTATACGGCCCGGCCAGGACGACCATCAGCAGGTGGACGGCGATGAACAGGATGATCAGGTTGGCGACGATCCAGTGGATCGACCGTGCCGACGGGCGGCCGCCGAACACATCGAGGATGAAGGGCCAGGCGGCATTCATGCCCGGCGACATGCCCAGCCCGGTGAAGATGATGCCCGGCACCAGCACGACGATGACGCCGCCATAGGCGAGTTTTTGGAGGATATGGTAGCGCTTCGATTCCTCCCCCTTGGGGAAGCGCAATTTGGCGTGCTCGACGACGTCATGGGCGATGTTCGCCGGGCTGAGTTCCTTCAGGCGCGGCGCCACGTCCTTGCGCAAATGGCCGCTGAACAGCCCATAGCCGAGATAGAGCAGCCCGTTGAGGATCAGCACCCAGGCGAAGAAGAAATGCCAGTTCCGTGCCGTCCCCAGGTCACGATAGCTGGGAAAGGTGGCCCATGATGGATAGCCGATGGCCTGTTGGCCGCCCTGCCCATTGCTGGACAGCCCCAGCAGGCCGGTGGTGCGGACGGTCGTGTCGCCGATGCGCAGATAGCCATATTGGCCGCCGGAGTCGCTGGCGCTGCCGATCGCCAGCCATTGCCGGCCGACATCGGGATTGGCGCCATATTGGCCCCAGTACAGCATCGGGTGGGCGTTGAAGATGTTGAGCCCGGTCATCAACAGGAACAGGATCGCCAGCGCGTTGATCCAATGCGTGATGCGCACCGCCAGAGCATGGCGATACCAAAGATAGGGCTTTGCCGGGACAGCGGCAGGCACCAGCGCGTCCTCCGTTGCCGGAGCGGCCGGGCTGTCGCTCGTCATGTCCGATGCTGTCATGCCTGCCTTCCAACTTGCCTTGTGGTTACCTTGCCCATTCGTGCCCGATCACCAACAGGTTACTTGGCCCCGAACCGGCCTGGCTGGACCATGCGCGCAAGAATGGGCCAATTATCGCAAGGATTGTACAAGATTTCGCGCCAACGCACGCCACTTTCGTTTTTGCGCGCAAACCCGCTAAAGCGGAAGTCCGACTGCCACCGGAGCCCCGCCGACGATGCTGCGCGCCTATGCCCCCAACAGCGACATGGCGTTGAGCGATGTCGATGCCCAGACCGGCATGTTACCTGCTGGCGCCGTGTGGATCGACATGTTCGATCCCAGCCGCGCCGAGGAGGAATTCGTCGAAAGGGCTACCGGCATCGGCGTGCCGACGCGGGAGGAGATGGACGAGATCGAAACCTCCAGCCGGCTGTATGTCGAAAACGGCACCGTCTACATGACAGCCACACTGGCGACCGGCATCCAGCGCGAGGACGCCGAATCACACGCCGTCAGCTTCATCCTGACGCCGGCGCATCTGATCACCTTGCGTTATGCCCGGGTGCTGTCGTTCGAACGCTTTGGCAATCATGTCGAACGCACGCCATTGCTGTGTGAATCGTCCAGCATGGCGCTGGTCCATTTGCTCGACGCGGTGGTCGACCGGCTGGCGGATGGCATCGAGCATATCGGGCGCGAAGTCGATGCGATATCCCGGCAGGCGTTCCGCCGTGCCCCCGGCCAGGGCAAGCATCAGCAACGCGTGTCCAACCTGGCGCTGCAATCGTTGCTGGTGCGGCTCGGCTCCGCGCAGGATGCGCTGTCAAAAGCGCGCGATTCGGCGGTCAGCCTGACCCGGGCGCTGTCATTCCTGGCGTTCGCCGCGCCGAAATCGGCCAATATCGGCCCCCATCTGAAAAGCCTGACGCGCGATCTTGCGTCATTGACCGATCACGCCAGCTATCTGGGCAGCAACATCACCTTCCTGCTCGATGCGTCGCTGGGGCTGATTTCCATCGAACAGAATGCCGTGTTGAAGATATTTTCGGTCGCGGCCATCGTGTTCATGCCGCCTACGCTGGTCGCCGGCATCTATGGCATGAACTTTGTCGCCATGCCGGAACTGCACTGGGAGTTTGGATACCCCATGGCGATGGTGCTGATGCTGCTGTCGGCGGTGCTGCCCTATTACTTCTTTCGCTGGCGCGGCTGGCTTTAGCGGTGTTGCGAATGGGCTCACGCGCACCCGGTGGCTTGCTTTCGGGCGTTCCCGGCTTCTAACGTCCGGCAATGGGCGGGACCACACATTGATGATCATGCCGGGATTCAGCCGGGTGGCGGCGCCATGCCCGATGGCCAACGCATGACCGCCGATTATCGCATCGTCGATATCAAGCTGGATGAGCACACCATCCTGTGGCGCAATGCCGATATCGAGCAGGAGCGCCGTGTCGCGATCTTCGACTTGCTGGAGGGCAATGTCTTCCAGCCGGTTGCCGCCGATGAACAGGGCTATCACGGCCCCTACAAGGTCATGCTGGGGGTGGAGGAAGGCCGGCTGACGGTGGCGATCAACGCCGCCGATGACCGGGCGCTGGAAAATTTCAACCTGCCGCTGGCGCCGTTCCGCCGCACGGTTCGCGATTATTTTGCGATTTGCGACAGCTATTACCAGGCCATCCGCCAATCGACCCCGGCGCAGATCGAAACCATCGACATGGCGCGGCGCGGTATCCACAACGATGCGGCGGAAACGCTGAAGGACCGGCTCGAATCAAAGGTCATCGTCGATTTCGATACGGCGCGGCGGCTGTTCACGCTGATCTGCGTGCTGCATATCCGCGGCTGAACCGCACCCTCGCCCCCATTATCCGCATTTCATGAGGCCCTGAAAGCATGTCCGTCCAATCCGACCGCTGGATCCGCGAACAGGCGCTGGCCAGCGGCATGATCGAGCCTTTTGTCGACCGGCAGGAACGCGCCGGGGTGATCAGCTATGGCCTGTCATCCTATGGCTATGATGCGCGGGTGTCGGACGAGTTCAAGATCTTCACCAATGTCGAATCGGTGACGGTGGACCCGAAGGATTTCCACCCCGGCAGCTTTGTCGACCGCAAGACTGATTGCTGCATCATCCCGCCGAACAGCTTTGCGCTGGCCCGCACCGTGGAATATTTCCGGGTGCCGCGTGATGTGCTGGTGATCTGCCTGGGCAAATCCACCTATGCCCGTTGTGGCATCATCGTGAATGTGACCCCGCTGGAGCCCGGCTGGGAAGGCCATGTTACGCTGGAATTTTCCAACACCACGCCGCTGCCCGCCAAAATCTATGCCAATGAGGGCGCCTGCCAGTTCCTGTTCCTGAAGGGCAATGAGCCTTGCGAGGTCAGCTATGCCGACCGCGCCGGCAAATATATGGGGCAGCGCGGCGTTACCCTGCCCAAATTGTGACCGGTTCCGAAACGCGCACCGGGCTGCTGGCGGGGCTTGGCGCCTATCTCGTCTGGGGCTTGCTGCCGCTGTACATGAAGCTGCTGGTCGGCGTGCCGGCGGCCGATGTGCTGGCGCATCGCATCGTCTGGTCCCTGCTGATCATGTCGGTGGTGCTGGCGGCGGTGGCGGGCGGGCCAAAGCTGCGCGCCGTGCTGGCACAGCCGCGTCTGGTGGGGCTGTTGCTGGCCAGTTCGGTGTTCATCGCCATCAACTGGCTGGTCTACACCTGGTCGGTGCTCAACGGGCATGTGCTCGACACCAGCCTTGGCTATTTCATCAACCCGCTGATCAGCATCGGTTTCGGGGTGATCTTGCTGGGGGAGCGACTGTCCTGGCCGCAATGGCTGGCGGTCGGCTTTGCCATTGCCGGCGTGCTGGTGCTGACGATCGCGCGTGGCGAATTGCCGTTGATCAGCCTGACGCTGGCCTTTTCTTTCGCCAGCTATGGTTTGATCCGCAAACAGGCCGGGGTGGATGCGGTGACCGGCCTGTTCGTCGAAACCATCGTGCTGGCGCCGGTGGCCCTGTTCTGGCTGTTCAGCCGGGCGTATCCGGTGTTTTCCTGGCCGCTGCATATCGATCTGCTGTTGATGGCGGGCGGCGTGTTGACGGCGGTGCCGCTGCTGCTGTTCGGCATTGCGACGCGCCGGCTCAAGCTTTCGACATTGGGCCTGATGCAATATCTGGCGCCGTCGCTGGTGTTCGTGCAGGCGGTGTTCCTGTTCGGCGAACCGCTTGACCCGTGGCGGCTGGTGGCGTTCGGCTGCATCTGGGCGGGGCTTGCCATCTATACGCTGTCGCTTGCCCCCACTGGCCGCCGTGCCGGCACGGGTGTCGTCGCGCGGCCGGTGCAGATGCCGCCGACGTCGGACCAGGCCTAACGCCCTTCGAACCTTGGCGGGCGTTTTTCGAAAAATGCCTTCACCCCCTCGCGTACATCGGCGCTGGGGTTGGTGATCATCACCGCCATCTGGGCGTCGGCCTGTGATTCGGCCAGCGAAAGCCCGGCGGCGCGGCCGATCATCAGCTTTGACAGCCGCACCGCCAGCGGCGCGCGCGTTGCCAGCGCCGCCGCCATTTCGAGCGTGCGAGCTTCGAGGGCATCATCGGCGACGACTTCGGTGACCAGCCCCAGCCGTTCCGCCTCCGCCGCGGGATAGATTTCGCTTAACAGCACCATCTTGAGCGCCCGGTCTTGCCCCATCGCGCGCGGGAACAACCAGGCGCCGCCTTCATCCGGCAACAGGCCGACCTTGTTGCTGGTGTCACCCAGCCGGGCAGTTTCGGCCGCCAGCCGGAAATCACAGGCCAGCGCCAGCGCCAGGCCGCCCGCCACGGCATAGCCGCGCACCATTGCGATGCTCGGCTTGTCCAGCGCCTGTAACGCCAGCACCACCGCCTGCATGCCCTCGCGCATTTCCCGGCCATGGCCCATCGGCGCCGTTCGCACCCATTCGGCGTGGGCCGGATCGGCGCCGCCAAGATCGCCGCCCGTGCAAAAGGCGCGGGTGCCGGCGCCGGTCAGGATCAGCACCCGCAGCGCATCATCGTCGCGGAACGCGGCAATCGCGGCCAGCAGCTCCTGCGTCATCTGAAAGCTGTAGGCGTTCATCGACGCGGGTCGGTTCAATATGATGCGGGCGATGCCCGGGGCCGGGCTATCGGTTAGCAGGGTGGCATGGGCGGCGGTGGAAAAGCTATTGTCTTGCATCGCTCGGCTGCTTCCATCGGGTTGCGACCGCAGCCGTCGCAAGGGTGCTGGCCATGGTCTATTCCGATATACTCTACGCCGCCGAAAATGGCGTCGCCACCATCACAATGAACCGCCCCGAGCGGTTGAACGCCTGGTGTGCGTCATTGGATGCCGATGTCCGCGCCGCGATGCGCGCCGCCAGCGATGATGCGGCGGTGCGGGTGATCGTGCTGACCGGGGCCGGCCGTGGCTTTTGCGCCGGCGCCGACATGAATGTGCTGCAGGATATCCAGAGCGGCGGCGCCACCGCCCGGGCCGCGCCGGTTGGCCCCTGGGACCCGGCGGCCCGCGATGATTTCAAGAAGCAGTACAGCTGGTTCCCGGCGGTGCCAAAGCCGATCATCGGCGCCATCAACGGCCCCTGCGCCGGGCTCGGCATGGTGCTGGCGCTGTATACCGATATCCGCTTTGCCTCTGATGCGGCGGTGTTTTCCACGGCCTTTTCACGGCGCGGGCTGATCGCCGAGCACGGCATTTCCTGGCTGTTGCCGCGGCTGATCGGCATGGCCAATGCGGCGGACCTGCTGTTTTCGGCGCGCCGCATCGAGGCTGCCGAAGCCAAGGCGCTGGGGTTGGTCAGCCGGGTCATCCCGCACGCCGATTTCATGGGCGAGGTGATGGCCTATGCCGGGATGCTGGCGACGGAAGTATCGCCGCGCTCGCTCATCGAAATGAAGCGGGAAATCTGGAACGCGCAATTCCAGTCGCTGGGGGATGCCATCGAAGCGGCAAACGGCGATATGGCCGGCAGCTTTGCCTCGGAAGATTTCAAGGAAGGGGTGGCGCATTATCTCGAGAAGCGCCCGGCAGCGTTCACCGGGCGCTAGGGTCCGATAGCGGCGCTCAGGGCTTTGTCCCGAACCCGGCGCATCTGTTGGAGCGGCCGGTGAAGGACGCACGCTGGATCCCGGGTCACGCCCGGGATGACAGTGCTTTTGTTGATCGGTAGCCGTCAACCAGCAGCCGCCCCTTTCGCCCCGCCCGCCTTCGGGCTAACACCTGTTCATGGATCAGATCGTCATTCGCGGTGGCCGCGCGCTCAAAGGCCGTATTCCGATTTCCGGTGCGAAAAACGCCGCGCTCACGCTGATGCCGTGCGCGCTGCTGACCGATGAGCCATTGACCCTGCGCAACCTGCCGCGCCTCGCCGATATCGATACGTTCGGCCATCTGCTCAACAACCACGGCCTGTCGACGACCATCGAGGGCACCCACCCCGACGAATTCGGCCGCGTGATGACCATTCGCGCCAACCGCATCACATCGACGGTCGCGCCCTATGACATCGTGCGGAAAATGCGCGCTTCCATCCTGGTGCTCGGGCCGTTGGTGGCGCGGGCGGGGGAGGCGACGGTGTCGTTGCCTGGCGGCTGCGCCATCGGCAACCGGCCGATCGATCTGCATCTGAAGGCGCTCGAACATCTGGGCGCCGAAATCGAGCTCGCCGCCGGCTATGTGAAGGCAACGGCCAAGGGCGGATTGCCCGGCGGGCGTTATGTGTTTCCGATGGTGTCGGTCGGCGCCACCGAAAATGCCGTGATGGCGGCGGTGCTGGCGCGCGGGCCGTCGGTGCTCGAAAACGTCGCGCGGGAGCCGGAAATCGTCGATCTGTGCAACTGCCTTGTTGCCATGGGTGCCAAGATCCGCGGCATCGGCACCGAAAAGCTCTACATCGACGGCGTGCGCGATCTGCACGGCGCGACCTACGCCGTCATGCCCGATCGCATCGAGGCGGGCAGCTATGCCTGTGCCGCGGCGATTACCGGCGGTGAAGTCGAGCTTGTCGGCGCGACCGAGGCCGATCTTGGCTCGACGCTCGAATCGCTGCGCGATGCCGGGGTCGAAATCACGCCGACGGCCGACGGGCTGGCGGTCAAACGCCTGAATGGCCTGCATGGCATCAACATCTCTACGGCGCCATATCCAGGCTTTGCCACCGACATGCAGGCGCAGTTCATGGCGATGCTGGCGGTGGCCGACGGTGCATCGATGCTGACCGAAACCATTTTTGAGAACCGGTTCATGCATGTTCCCGAACTGGCGCGGATGGGTGCCGATATCACGGTGCGCGGGCGTTCCGCCGTGGTGCGCGGTGTCAACGCGCTGCACGGGGCGCAGGTGATGGCGACCGATCTGCGTGCCTCGATGAGCCTGGTGCTGGCCGGGCTTGCTGCGACGGGTGAAACCGTCGTGTCGCGCGTTTACCACCTCGATCGCGGCTATGAACGGCTGGAGGAAAAGCTTTCCGCCGTTGGTGCCGACATTGAACGCATTTCGGACGGTTGAGTCCTAGCCGATGGCCGATATTGTGCCGATTGCCGATGAACGCTTGACCCTGATCGGGCAGGACGCCGCCGATCTGCCGGCGATTTCGGCGCTGTTGCAGGATGCAACCTTGCGTGTTCCGGATGCCGGCTTTGATCGCGGCGCCCGGCGACTGGTGTTACTGGTCAATCGTTATCGATGGGAATCACCGGTGCCGAGCCGGGTACGCGCCGCGTTGCGGATCGAAACGGTTGGCGCGGTGCAGCGGCGGCACTGGCCCGCCGATCCGGAAGCCGTGCTTGCCCTTTTGGCGCTGACGTTGGACGGCGATCATCTCGTCATCCGTTTTTCGGGCGGTGCGGCGTTGCGGGTGCAATGCGAAGTCATCGAAATCGTGCTGGAAGATCTGGCGGCGCCCTGGCCGACGACAAGGCAGCCGCAGCACCCGGCCTGATCCGAAGCGCCTGATTCTGGCGTTCTGGTCCGGCAAGCCGGCCGCATGAATTTGCCGCCATGGGTTCCCTTTGACCCCGATGATGGACTAACCCCTGCCAGGATGAACGGCGCCGCCCGCGACGGGTCCGCCCAATGCCCCGGGAAATTGTCTTGAACCCGCGTACACCACGCTTGCTGCTCCGCATCAATCGGCTGGTCGGCCTTACCGGACGTCCGTCGATCGAGGCGGTGGCCGTTTTGCGTCGCCGGCTGGCAACAGGCATTGGCGCCGTCATGCTTGGCGGCGTCGCCATTGCGTTTGCGCGGGCCGGCGACTGGGCGCAACGGACGTTCGAGCATTTGGTCGCCGCACAGCCGTTGGCGCCGCTGCTGTTCACGCCGGCGGTATTTGCCATTGTTGTGTTTGTTACCGGGCGCTGGATGTCCGAAGCGCGCGGTTCCGGCATTCCGCAGGTCATTGCCGCGGCGCGGGATCCTGAGTTGCAAGGCGAAGGCCGGCTGGTGTCGATGCGCACCGCCGTCTTCAAGACGCTTATGACGGTTGCCATGCTGCTGGGCGGCGGCGCTGTCGGCCGTGAAGGGCCAACGGTGCAGCTTGGCGCCGCCATCATGGTCTGGGTGCACAAATTGCTGCGCGTGCCGATCACCGCGGGCGTGCTCATCGCCGGCGGGGCTGCGGGTGTCGCCGCCGCCTTCAACACGCCGCTCGCCGGCGTGGCATTTGCCATCGAGGAACTGGCCTCGGCCTATGAACAGCGGGTTGCCGTGCTGGTCATGGCGGCGGTGATGATCGCCGGCCTGGTCAGCCTGGGTGTTGCCGGGGACTATGTCTATTTCGGTGCGATGCGGCAGACATTGCCGCTCGAATCGGTGCTGTACATTGCGCCGGTGATGGGGGTGGTCGGCGGGTTGGCGGGCGGGCTGTTCTCCCGTGCGTTGCTGGCGATGGCGTCGCCGGCGGTACGGCTGACACGGGCAGTGCGGCGCCACCCGGTGATGTTTGCGGCGGGCTGCGGGCTGGTCGTCGCCATTCTCGGCCTTGCCAGCGGCGGGCTGACCTGGGGCACCGGCTATGCGCCGACGAAGCTGATGGTCGAAGGCGCCGGGCAGCCCTGGTGGTTCGGCCTGGCCAAGCTGGCCGCCGCGCTGGCAACGGCGCTGTGCGGCGCACCCGGCGGCATATTTGCGCCATCGCTGGCGGTGGGCGCGGGCGTCGGCAACATGTTGACCGGGCTATTTCCGGACGATCCGGCAGGCGCCATCGTGCTGCTGGGCATGATCGGCTATTTCGTCGGCGTCGTGCGGGCGCCATTGACCGGCGTCATCATCATCAGCGAGATCACTGCCAGCCGTGGCCTGATCCTGCCGTTGTTCGCCACTGCGTTGATCGCCGATCTGGTCAGCGCGCGGGTTTGCCGTGAAAAGCTTTATCACGGCCTGTCAAAGGCGTTCCTGGCGCCGGGTGAAGCGGTCAATACGCCTGGCTGAAGCCGGGCCTGACTGAAACGCCCGCCCGCCACACCAGCGAAGGCTGGCATGACAGGCAGAATTCGAAGCGCCGGCGGGTGGCAGCAACTGCCTCCCGCCGGCTAGTCCTTACAGCTTGACCAGCATCTTGCCGGTATTGCCGCCCGAAAACAGGCCGATGAACGCGTCCGGCGCCTTGTCGACGCCTTCGAAAACGGTTTCTTCCCACGTCAGCTTGCCGTCGGCGATCCAGCCCATCATGTCTTTCAGGAACTGCGGCCGCAGCGCCGCGAATTCCGACACGATGAAGCCACGGATGCGCAGCGATTTGCCGACAACCTGGATGATGTTGCTCGGCCCCGGCATGGCTTCCATGGCGTTATAGCCCGAAATCATGCCGCATTCGGCAAAGCGCGCGAACGGCTTGGCCATTTCGATGGCGACTTCCAGATGTTCACCGCCGACATTGTCGAAATAGACATCGATGCCCTTTGGCACCGCTGCGCGGACTGCATCGAGCAGCTTGCCGCAGGTCTTGTAGTTGATGGCATGATCGACGCCGCGGCTGCGCAGCCAGTCGCATTTGGCATCGGTGCCGGCGGTGGCGACGACGGTGCAGCCCATGATCTTGGCGACTTGCGCTACCACCGAACCGACAGCGCCGGCGCCGCCCGAAACGAACACGGTTTCGCCCGGTTTGGGCTGGCCGATTTCGCGAAGGCCCGCATAGCCGGTGAGGCCGGGCATGCCGAGCACGCCCAGGAACGCCTCATCGGGCACATTGGCCTGGCGCGGCAGTTTTTCGAGCATGGTGGCGGGGGCGATATAGGCTTCGCGCCAGCCGAACATCGATGACACCAGATCACCCTTGGCAAAGCCGTCGGCATTGGATTCAACCACTTCGCCCAGCGCGCCGCCCTGCAAGGCTTCGCCGATCTGGAACGGCGGCACATAGCTGGCGCGGTCGTACATGCGGCCGCGCATATAGGGATCGACCGACATCCAGGTGTTTTTCACCAGCACCTGGCCGGCGCCGGGGCTGCCCAGCGTGACGCTGCCGATTTCGAAATTGGCGGCGGTCGGCGTGCCTTCGGGCCGTGATTTCAGGCGGATTTCACGAGATGTGACGGACATGTGCATTCTCCCCAATAAGATGCGCTTGGCATGAAAAGCGGACCGGCCACCCGAAACAGGGGCCGTCCGTTACCTTCTCGATGCCAGCCTTTGCTGCCGGGCGCCAGTGCTGGAACCGATAGGAATCGGCTTATTCCGAAGCATTCTGGAACGGGATTTCGCCCAATGCGACCGGATCGAAGTTCAGCCGCTCGCGGATCATCTTGTCGGCGCCGGTCATGATATCGTCGCTGCACAACTGAAGATCGAGCCGTTCGGTGTCGCGCCGCCGATATTCATCTTCGATGGCATCGATGATGGTTTCGGGCGTGCCCAGCACCGCCAGTGCATCGCGCCCCATGCGCACCGCCGCATCAAAGGTTTCGCGCACCACCATTTCCACGCCGGCGCGGCGCAGTTTCAACCAGTGCTGGCGATCATAGGAGCGTGCGACGATCGGCAGATTGGGCCATTGCGCCCGGATCGGCCCCAGCGTCACATCGGGGTCCCAGGCACCATCGATGGCGAACACCAGCAGCCCGGCCCGGTCCACGCCGGCGGCGCGCAAGATGTCGATGCGCCGGCCATCGCCGTAATACACCTTGTTGCCGAAGCGTTTGGCGATTTCGATCAGTTCCGAATCAAGATCGATCGCCACCACATCGATGCCGCGGCCGCGCAGCATCTGTGTCACGGCCTGGCCAAAACGGCCGACGCCGACGACGATCGCCAGACCGGCTTCAGGTTCCTGATGGACGATCGTTTCGGGGCCATCGGGATCGACGGCGTTCGTGCGTCCGGGCTTCAACCGCGACGCGGCGAGGAACAGCAGCGGCGTCAACGCCATCGAGACGGTTACCACCGCGCCGAATATCTGCGCCGCCTGATGGGTGATCAACATGCCGCGCTCGGCCTCGGCGAACAGCACGAAACCGAATTCGCCGCCCTGCGCGATCAACAGCCCCATCTGGAAGGCCCGTATCGCGCCGGTGCCGAAACCGCGCGCCAACAGGCCGACGACCAGCGTCTTGATGGCCATCACGCCCAGCACCAGCCCGCCGATCAACAGCCATTGTTCGCGCACCACCGCCAGATCGAGCGTCATGCCGATGGCCATGAAGAACAGGCCCAGCAACAGCCCGCGGAACGGCTCGATATCGGCCTCCAGCGCGTGGCGATACGGCGATTCCGCGAGCATGACACCGGCAACGAACGCACCAAGGGCCATCGAAAGGCCCAGCGAGGCCATCAACAACGCGCTGCCCAGCACCGACAGCAGCGCCGCCGCCACAAAGGCTTCGCGCGCGCCCAGCGTGCCGATGATGCGGAACACCCAGGGCAGGATGAAGCGCCCGACCGCGACAAGGAAGGCCAGCGCCCCCAGCGTCATCGCCACCATCTGCCAGCCGGGCAGGGCATCCGGATCGGGGACGCGGGACAAAGCGGCGACGATGGTCAGCAACGGTACGATCGCCAGATCCTGGAACAGCAGCATCGAGAAACTGCGCTCACCGAAATCGGTGCTGGCGATGTTGCGTTCGTTGAGCAACTGCATGACCAGCGCGGTGGAGGACAGGCCCAGCGGCAGGCCGACGACCAGCGCCGCCTGCCAGGTCAGGCTGGTGACGGCGAGGATGAAGCCGGTCAGCGCCAGCCCGCACAGGATCACCTGCAACGCGCCGAGCCCGAAGATATCGCGGCGCAGCGCCCATAATCGCGACGGTTGCAGTTCCAGCCCGATGACGAACAACAGCAGCACGATGCCGAATTCGGCGAATTGCAGTACCTGATCAGGATCGGCGACCAGCCCGAGCAGCGATGGGCCGATCAGGATGCCGGCGGCGAGATAGCCGAGCACGGCGCCAAGTCGTACCCGGATGAAAAGCGGCACCAGCACAACGCTGGCGCCCAGATAGACGACAGCTTCGGACAGGAATGCGGGCGTGTGGGCGGCGGCCAAGGGTTATCCGGCCGGGGTGTGGGCGGCGGCATCCACCGCCGCGATGGCGGCATCGAATGTCAGAAGGATGGATGGGTGCCGCGCCCGGTGCGGCCGTGCCGGGGCGAACACGTCCATGCCCGGCCATGCCGGCACCGCCGCGCTGCGCCCGGCCAGCCAATCGGCCAGCGCCGTTCGCGCCGCGACCAGCGCCGCGCGATCCTTGCCGGCAATTTCGGCGGCGACCAAGCTCGAAGCCGCCTGACCTAGCGCACAGGCGCGCACCTCCAGCCCGAATTCAGCAACGCGCCCCGTGGCATCGAGGTTCACGTCCGCCGTCACCTTGCTGCCGCACACCGGCGACACCCGCATGGCAGTCCCCTGCGGCGCCGCCAGCCGGGCCTGTTCGGCGGTGGCAGCGGCAAGCCGCAGAATTCGGCTGTTGTACAGCGTTTCGGGGGCGGCATCGAGCATATGCCGGATATAGGGGAAGAACCGGCGCGTTGCGAGAGTGTTGCCGCGTCCTGCCTGCACCACAGGGTGTGAGCGCGCTACGCCCGCCGCCAGGTCGTGCCGGAAGGGCCATCCTCGAGGATTATGCCACTAGCGGCGAGTTTGTCGCGAATACGATCGGCCTCAGCAAAGTCTTTGGCAACGCGCGCTGCGGTGCGAGCAGCCACGAATGCGTCAGTCGCGCTCGAGTCGCCGTCGCCTTTGAACCAGTTGTTCGGGTCTGACTGCAAAACTCCAAGCATGTTCGCTGCCCTAATAAATTCGCGTCGATTTGCAGCAAGGACGGCCCCTGCGACTGAGTGCGGGTCACTTAGATCGAGTTCAAGCGAAGCGCCAACAGCGTGAGCAAGTTGATGCAATGACCCGATCGCTAATGGCGTATTCAAATCGTCCTCAAGGGCAAGTTGAAAAGATAAGGAAATACTGAGGTCAGATTCATTGTCAGCAGCGTAGAGGGGATCAAAAATGTCAGCAACGCCCTTTGATCGGCGTAGTAAACCATAGAAATAATCGAGGGTTTTTTTTGTCTGTTCGAGCAACGCTTCGGACCATTCCAGCGGCTGCCGGTAGTGTGCACTGAGCAATGCCAGGCGCAGCACCTCGCCGTGCCAGCCCTGTGCCAGCAGTTCGTCGACGCCAACGACATTGCCCAGCGATTTCGACATCTTGTCGCTGTCGCCCATTTTCAGAAAGCCGTTGTGCATCCAGATGCGGGCCAGTGGCGCGCCATCATGGGCGCAGGTCGATTGCGCCAGTTCATTTTCATGGTGCGGGAATTGAAGATCGAGCCCGCCGCCGTGGATGTCGATGGTGGTGCCAAGGCTTTCGGCGATCATCGCCGAGCATTCGATATGCCAGCCGGGGCGGCCGCGGCCCCATGGGGATTCCCAGCCCGGCTGTTCGGGGGTGGAGGGCTTCCACAGCACGAAATCCGCAGGGTTGCGTTTGTAGGGGGCGACTTCGACCCGCGCCCCGGCGATCATTTCATCCAGCGGCCGGCGCGACAGGCTGCCATAGCCGGGGTCGCTGGCCACATCGAACAGCACATGGCCTTCCGCCGCATAGGCATGGCCCTTGGCGATCAGGATCTGCATCATTGCGACCATGGCCGGCACGCTGGTCGTCGCGTGCGGGGCGATATCGGGCGGTTCGACGCCGAGCGCGCCCATGTCGGCCAGATACCAGGCTTCGGTGCGCGCCGTGATGGTTTCGATGGGCACGCCATCGGCGATCGACTGGGCGATGATGCGATCATCGATATCGGTGATGTTGCGGGCATAGACAACATGGTCGCGGCCATATTCGTGGCGCAGCAGCCGCCGCAAAAGGTCGAACACCACCGCCGGGCGGGCGTTGCCGATATGGGCGCGGCTGTAGACCGTCGGCCCGCAGACATACATTGTCACGCGGGCAGGATCGCCGGGAACGAGCAGGTCCTTGGTCCGCGTCAGCGTGTTTTGCAGCCGGATTGCCATCTTTCAGATCGCCATCCGTCAGATCGCCGTGCCGGGCTGGCGCTTTTCCTGTGCATCCAGCAGGCCATCCAATGCCTTGCGTTGCGCCCTGTCATAGCCGCCATCACGGCCGGGCGCGGCATTGCGGTGGGGTTGCGCCTCGGCGGTGTCCGGCGCGATACGGCGGCGTTCCTCGACGAAATCGACCATTGCCTTGGATACCATGGCCAGCGTCGGCGCGGTACGCGCCTGGTTCAGCCACGCCGGTGGCGGCAGGCCGGGATCGATCGTGTCAAAGCCCAGATTGGCGAGCAGGAACAACAGCGATGCCGCAGCAACACCCTTTGCCGCGCCAAAGCCCAGGCCCAGCACCCGATCGATCGGGCCGACCAGCGATGCTTTTGTGCCGCGGCTGATGCCGCCGCCGATGATGCGCACCGCCAGAAACGCCAGCAGGAACAGCGCCACGAACGACAGGATCGCAGCGCTCGCCTCGCTGGACACATAGGGCAGGAAAACCGCTTTGGCCTGGGCATGGAAGAAACGGACGGCGGCGATCCCGGCCACCCACGCCATCAGCGAGGAAACTTCGCCGACAAAGCCGCGCGCGAGGCCGCCCAGCGCCGCCAGAACGACGAGAATGAGCACGATGAAATCAAAGGCGGTGAGTGAATCCATGTCAATCGCGCCTTAAGGGTTTGCGGTGGCTGTGGCTAGAGCGTGCAGCATGGCCGCTGTTTTCATGCGCCATCGGTCAGGCTTTGGCGATCATTCCGGCCCGACCAAACGCTCCACCAGCGCCGCCAGTGTTGCCATGGTCTGCACCCGCATTGCCCCGCCCGCCGTGCCCTTGGGCGCAAAAGCCGCGGTAAAGCCCAGCTTGGCGGCTTCCTTCAGGCGCAGCGTCGCCAGCCCGGCGGGACGCAATTCGCCCGACAGCGCGACTTCGCCAAAGGCCACCGTGCCCGTTGGCACCGGCCTGTCAGTCAAAGCCGAAATCAGCGCCGCCGCCACGGCCAGATCCGCCGCGGGGTCCTGCACCTTCAACCCGCCGGCGACGTTCAGATAAACTTCGTGGGTGCCGAACCCCAGCCCGCAGCGCGCCTCCAGCACCGCCAGCAGCATCGAAAGCCGGCCGCCGTCCCAGCCGACCACCGCCCGGCGCGGCGTCGCCCCCGACGCGACCTTGACCACCAGCGCCTGGATTTCGCACAGTACCGGGCGCGTGCCCTCCATGGCCGGGAACACCACGGCGCCGCTGACGGCGTCCTCACGCTCGGTGAGGAACAGTGACGACGGGTTGGTGACTTCCTCCAGCCCTTCGGCACCCATGGCGAACACGCCGATCTCGTCGGTGCCGCCGAAACGGTTCTTCACGGGCCGCAGGATGCGATACTGGTGGCTGCGCTCGCCTTCGAAATACAGCACGGTATCGACCATGTGTTCGAGCACGCGTGGCCCGGCCAATTGCCCGTCTTTCGTCACATGGCCGACGAGGATCAGCGCGCAACCGCTGGTCTTGGCATAGCGGATCAGTTCCTGCGCCGCGGCCCGCACCTGGCTGACGGTGCCGGGCGCCGCCTCAAGCGTGTCGGAATGCATGGTCTGGATCGAATCGATGACGAGCAGCGCCGGGGTCGGCCCCGCCGCCAGCGTCGTCAGAATGTCGCGCACGCTGGTTTCGGCGGCGAGTTGCACATCGGCGCGGGCCAGCCCCAGCCGCCGCGCCCGCAGGCGCACCTGGTCTGCGGCTTCCTCCCCCGACACATAGGCGACCTTGTGGCCATCGCGCGCCATGCGCCCGGCGGCCTGCAGCAACAGCGTCGATTTGCCGATGCCGGGATCGCCGCCGATCAGGATGACCGAGCCCGGCACCAGGCCGCCGCCAGCCCCCGCCGGCGCGCCGACCGGGCCGCCCAGCGCGCGGTCAAGCTCACCGATGCCCGTCGACAGTCGTTTGGGCAGTTCAACGTCATCGGCCAGCGACGCCATTTCGAACTTGCGCCCGCCGCTGGCCAGCGAATGTTTGGCGGTGAACGGTGTCACCACTGCAGCGGCTTCGGCCTGGATGGTGTTCCATTGCTGGCAATCGCCGCATTGGCCCTGCCAGCGGCTGCTTACCGAGCCGCAGGATTGGCAGACGTAGCGAGAAGCGGCGCGGGCCATCGGGAGCCTTTGGGCGAACAGGAACGGAAAGGGAACGGTAGCCGGTGCAGCGCCCCGGCGCAATGGTCAGACCTTGGGCGGCAGCAGCAATTGCCCGCCCTCGCGGCGGACGGCGGCGGCGATCAGCCCGCTCATCATGCCGAGCAGGCCCGGCAGCGTGAAGGTGGCGCGCACCAGCGTGTCCTCGATATCCAGAGTCGCGGTGATGCGCTGGCCCATGGCGGCGATTTCCAGCACCATGCGGTCAGGCGTTGGCCAGCGCGTCTGCAGGTCGGCCACGCCGCCCGGAATATGGCGGCCCATGTCGCCGACATTGTCGCGCAGCCGCTGGCGCGCGGCGTCTCGGCCAAGGCTGTGCGGGATATCGACGACGGTGGGTTCGGCCATGGCGCAAATTTCCTTGCTGCGTCGCCAATAATTCGTGCCGGGGCGAAAGCTTTGCAAGTGGCCCTGCACGTCCGGGGGCCGCAAGCTCTGGCGCTCGCGGCCGTTCGGGGTCAGTATGGCCGCATCAGGGAGCCATTGATGAAATTCGGTATTTGCCTCGTCGCCATGTTCGCGCTTGCGGCGCCTGCCGCGCCCCTTTTGGCGGCCTCCGCCGCACCGGCAGCTGCGGCTCCAACTGCCGCGCATGCGGCGCTTGCGGCGGATTATGACCAGATCGTCGCCGAATTGATCGAGATTACCGAAACCCCGGCGCCGCCGTTCAAGGAAGCGACCCGCGCCGCATTGCTTGCCGGCAAGTTCCGGGCGCTGGGGCTGACGGACGTTGCGATCGATCCGGAGGGCAACGTCACCGGTTTGCGCCCCGGCCGCGATCCGCGCGCCAAGCTGCTGGTCGTGGCGGCGCATCTCGACACGGTTTTCCCGGAAGGCACGCCGATCAAGGTGCGGCGCGAGGGCACGAAACTGCTGGCGCCGGGCGTTGGTGACGACACGGTGAACCTTGCCAACATGCTGGCCTGGATCCGCGCGCTTGACGCCGGCAAGGTGGAGACACCGCGCAGCATATTGTTCGTCGCCAATGTGGGGGAAGAAGGGCAGGGCGACCTGCGCGGCATGCGGTATCTGTTCGGCAAAAGCCCTTGGAAGGACCAGATCGGCGATTTCATCTCCTTTGATGGCTCGTCGCCCGATGGCATCACCAACGGCGGCGTCGGATCGCGGCGCTATCGCGTCAATTTCACCGGGCCGGGCGGCCACAGCTATGGCGCCTTTGGCATCGTCAACCCGATGGCGGCGATGGCGGCAACGGTGACCGGGCTGTACGCCACCAAGGTGCCCGCCGATCCCAAGACGACCTATTCGGCCAGCGTCGTATCGGGCGGCACGTCGGTCAACGCCATACCCGACAAGATCGCCATCGAGATCGACATGCGGTCTCGCGATCAAGCGGCGCTCGATGGCCTCGAAGTCTCATTTCTGGCGCTGGTCAATCAGGCGGTTGCCGCTGAGAACGCCGCGCGCTCGACACGGTTCGGCAGCATCGCCGCCGAACCGGTGCTGATCGGTGATCGTCGCACCGGGCAGACCGCCGCCGACGATCCGCTGGTCAAGGCGGCGGCCGGCGTGCTTGTGGCCCATGGTTACAAGGCAACGCTGGGCGCCTCATCGACCGATGCCAATGTCGCGATGAGCCTTGGTATCCCCGCCATTACCGTGGGCAGCGGTGCCGGCGGCGGCCGCGCCCATAGCGTCGATGAATATATCGAGGCCGAGCCGACGGCCTTCATGAAGGGCCTCGCCTCGGGTCTCGACATCATCATGGCGGCGGCGGCAGTACAACGGTGACGCCCCGCCCTATCCACCCGATCCGCTGCGTCCCGCCGGTCTCGCCGGCGCGGCAGGTCTAGCGGCAGTGCGCGAGAAGGAACTCCGGCTCGCGCTGGTCTGCTATGGCGGGGTGAGCCTTGCCGTTTACATGCACGGCACCACCAAGGAAGTGTGGAAGCTGTGTCGTGCCTCGATGCGCCGCCATCTGGGCAGCAAGGTCGAACTGCCGCCGCCGGACGACAGCGAGATTGCCTATGGCGCGCTGCTCGATGTGCTTGGCGACAAGATCGATCTGCGCATCATGACCGACATCGTCGCCGGTGCGTCGGCGGGCGGCATCAACGGCATATTGCTCGCCCAGGCGCTCAGCCGCGGGTCGGACATGGAGCCGCTGCGCGATCTTTGGCTGGATGGCGCCGACAGCGACAGGCTGCTCGCCCCCGAAGGCGCTGCGGCGCGTTTTTCGAAATGGTGGGCGACGCCGCTGGTGTGGTGGGCAAGGTCGCGCGGCCTTGTCATGGACGACATGAGCGAGCCCGAATCGCGTGCCGAAGTGTCGCGCAAGCTGTCGCGGCTGATGCGGTCGCGCTGGTTTCACCCGCCTTTTTCCGGGGAAGTGTTTTCGGGGATGTTGTACGATGCGATGGCGGCCATGGAAAAAGGGGTGCGCACACCACCGCTGATCCCGCCGCTGCAACCGCTGGATCTGTTTGTCACGGTTACCGACTATCACGGCGCCAGGGAACGCCTGCGCCTGCATTCACCGCCCGAAATCATCGAAAACGAGCACCGGCTGGTTATCGGCTTCCACGATCCCGGGCCGCGCGCGAGAAGTGATGGCAGCAGCGAACGCACGCTGGGCGATATCGCCGAACTGGCGTTTGCGGCGCGCGCCACGGCGTCCTTTCCCGGTGCGTTTCCGCCGGCCCGGGTGGGTGAAATCGATGCGCTGCTCAAGGCCCGACGGGCATCCTGGCCGGGGCGTGGTGCCTTTCTCGCCCGGCTGTTTCCCGGCCGTTCCGTGCCCGAAGCGATCACGCTCATCGATGGCGCCGTGCTCAACAACCGGCCGTTCGGCCCGGCCATTGACGCGCTGCCGCGCCGGCCATCGCACCGTGAGGTCGATCGGCGCTTTGTCTATGTCGATCCAAAGCCCGGCATGCATGGCGACCTGCCGAAGGATTCAATGGCCATGCCGGGCTTTTTTGCCACCGTGCTGCGCAGCCTGGCCGATATCCCGCGCCAGCAACCGATCAACGACAACCTGGAGGCCATCGACAAATTGTCGACGCGTGTGCGGCGGCTGCGCTATGTCATCGATGGCATGACGCCGGAAGTCGATACGGCGATCGAAAAATCGCTTGGCATGCGGGTGTTCATCTTCAAGCCGACCATCGAGCGGCTCGCCGACTGGCGATCGCGCACCCAGAGCGCGGCGGCGCAAGGCGCGGGCTTTGCCTATGCCGCCTATGGGCAGTTGAAAGTCGCGCAGATCGTTGAATCGCTGGGAAGCCGGCTGGCCGTGCTGGGTGGCGAATCGCCAGAACTGGTGCGGCAGGCGGTGTGGCGGGATGTGCGCGCCCATGGCCTCGATCAACCGGCGCAGGCGCAGGGGCGCGGCGGTGCGGCTTCGGATTATGTGGTGTTCCTGCGCAATTTCGATCTGGAGTTCCGCGTCCGCCGGCTGCGCTTCATCATCCGCCGGGTCAACACGCTGTCCGAAACCGCCGTCGACCCGGATTTGCGCCGGCAGTTGGAGGCGATGAAGACCGGGCTGTATGAAATCGTCGCGCCGCTGCTGCAACGGCGGCAGCCGGAATTCTATGGCGCCGATGTCCGCGCCGCTGCGGCCGATGTGGTGCGGGCGCCGGCCGCCGCGCTGGCGGCAATAGCCGGCGCCATGGATTTGCGCAGCCTCGATCACACCGCTGAAGCCGAGATGGTGGCGTTGTTCGGCGAAACCCACACCCGCTCGCTGCGCCGCGTGCTGCTCACCGCTTATCTGGGCTTTCCGTTTTTCGATATCGCCATGCTGCCGCTGTTGCAGGGCGACGGCATCGATGAATTCGATGAAATCAAGGTTGATCGCCTGTCACCCGAAGACGCGCTGTCGCTGCGCGGTGCCGGAGGCGGATCGCTCAAGGGATCGCAATTCAACGCCTTTGGTGCGTTTTTCAGCCGGGCCTATCGCGAGCATGACTATCTGTGGGGCCGGCTGCAGGGTGCCGAGCGGTTGATCGACATCGTCGCCTCCACGCTGCCGGCGGAAGCCATGCTGCCCGCGACCGAGCTTGCCCGGGTGAAGCGTGAGGCCTTTGCCGCGATCATCGCCGTTGAACGCCCGCGGCTGACCCGCATTCCCGACCTGTTCGCCAGCCTTGATCGCGAAATGGCGGCAGTCGCCGCTGGCCCGCCGGCTGAAAGCGCGGCGGACGCCCAAGCGGAATCACCCGCCGACGCGCCCGTCGGAAATGTCTGAGGCGGTTTGCCTTTATTTCTAGGCGACGACCTGCCGCGCCGGGCCGCCGCGACGCCGGCGCATGCGGAATCCGACCAAACCGAGGCCGGTGATCAACATCGCCCAACTGGCTGGCTCCGGCACCGCCGATTCGATGATCCCAACGGTCAGCCCGTGCCAATTTTCGCTGGTGTCGGTAAAGTTCAGAGTCGAGAAGGTGCCGGCGAATTTCAGGACGCCATGAACTTCGCCACTGCCGAAAAACTGGGTGTTGCCGGCTGTCGGGACGAAGCTGCCGCAGCCCCAATAGCCACAGCCCTGGCTGATGATTTCAAACGGCCGGTCGAAGCTGACGGTGTTGCCATTCCAGCTGGTGAAGGCGACATAAAGATCGGTTACCGGCGCGCTGAAGCTGATCGACTTGGCACCGCCGCCGTTCAACGCAATGATATCGCTGCCGGTCGGGCGATTGACCAGACCCTGCGTATAGCCGCTGTCGGTCCAGTAATCGGTGCCGCCGGCGGTCTGTGAAAAGCTGAGCGAGCCCGAATAGGTGACGCCGATCCCCGCCAGCGTGCCGACAACGGTGGTTGCGTCCGGCTGGCCGGTCAGATCCGCCCATTGGACGGTGACGGCGCTGGCGGCGCTGGTGGCGAAGGGCAGCGCTAGCGCGCCGACGAAAATGGCAAGGCCCTTGAACATCCGGATTCTCCATCGGAAAAAGCAGGGACAAGTTACCATTGGCGCGGTCATCGGCCAATGTGAGGCCGGGTTCGGGTTTTTATATCCAATTATCGGAAAAATAACGAGAAACGGCGATTTCGAATGTCGGCATGGCCGGCTATTCCGGGTAGTATACCTTCACGTCACGCGGCGATTTTGCGCTGCTTTGGCGGGCTTTTCCGCCTCCGGCCTGCAGGCGCAGGAAATACAGGATCAGCGCCATGCCGAATACCGTCGGGATCGCCCAGAGCAACGGGTTGAAGGCATGGGCCGGGAACATGCCGACCAGCCCGACCGACAGGAACGCCGTGTAGGCAGCTATTCCCGTCGCCACCATCGCCTTCAGATGTTCGCCGATATAGGCGCCGCGGCCCGGCGCCGCGCGGAACATGTACCAGATATAGGTCATCGTGGTGCCGAAACCGATGGCCGACACCGCGACCATCAGCGGCTGGTTGAGCGCGAAACCCTGCCAGGCGCATTTGATCGCTGCCGCCAGCACCAGGCCCTGCAAGGCCACCATCGACCAGTGCCGGTTGGCGGCATGGTCGCGCCGATTGGCCACCATTTGCAGGCCATAGCGCGTCATGCTCATGGTCAGCAGCGCCAGATACAGCATCATCCAGCCGAACAGCCCGCGATACAGCGGCGCGTCGGTCAGCCCCTGGTGCATGGCCAGCGGCCAGCGCAGCGACAGCGCGCCCATCGCCAGCGCACAGAATCCGGCAACATAGATGGCGCTGGCGAACACCCGCCCCCATTGGCGGTGACGCGGGCCGCCCTTGCGCGTCGCGACCGAACCCCAGAAGCTGGAAAGCGCCACAATTCCCGCCCCGACATGCACGGCCAGCACCAGATGAAAAAGCCAGGGCATCGTTGATCAGGCACTCGCGGCTGGAGGGAGGGGCGGGACGTAACAGGTGACTAATCGGATTGATCGAGGACAATCCTGTGCGAAGCTTTGTCATGCCGCAAGGCCGGCAATCGAAAGGCGTGTCGAATGAAGCCTGCAACCGCTGCGATCTTGGCGACGGCGATTCGCGCCGGGCTGGCCTATTTCCTTATCGTCTTCGCGTTCGGCTTTGTGCTGGGTACGATCCGGACATTGTTTCTGGTGCCGCGGCTCGGCCCCGTCGCTGCCGTTGCTCTCGAACTGCCGTTCCTCCTGCTGTTCGCCTGGGTCGCCAGCCGCCGCCTTGTCACCGCCTTTGGTATCGGCACCAGTATCATGCCCCGCGCCGTCATGGGGGACACCGCGCTGTTGTTGGTGCTGTTTGCCGAATTTGCGCTGGCGGTGCTGTTGTTTGGCCGCACGCCCGGCGAGTTTCTGTCCAGCTATCGCAATCCCGACGTGCTGTTGGGGCTGTGCGGGCAATTGCTGTTCGCGGCCTTGCCGGTTATCCAGCGTCTGTCGTCGGGCGCCACAAGCCGGTAACCGGCTTGTGGCGGCGACTGGCAGACCGCTGCATCGGGCTCGGCAAAAACGTTTGGCCGCGCCTGCTGCCTTGCAACATTTGTAACCCCGTGCTAGCCGCCCCGGCGTCCGGAGGGCTCACGTCCCGGGCACGTTTTGCCTTTACTCTTGATCGCTGGACCAAGTCCCTTGGAACCAAATTCTGCACTTGCCCGCTCGCCCGT
>JBBQPR010000024.1:0-37319 GCA_038217075.1 Sphingomonadales bacterium | reverse complement strand
CGTCACCGACATGAGCTACAAGCGCGTCAACCACCCGTCCGAAGTGCTCAACATCGGCGATGTGCTGCGCGTCCAGATCGTCCGCATCAACCGCGAAACCCAGCGCATCTCGCTCGGCATGAAGCAGCTTGAGGCCGATCCCTGGACCACCGCCGCCGCCAAATACGCTGTCGACAGCAAGCACAAGGGCCGCGTCACCAACATCACCGAATATGGTGCGTTCGTGGAGCTGGAAGCCGGCATCGAAGGCCTGGTGCACGTGTCCGAAATGTCGTGGGTCAAGAAGAACGTCCACCCCGGCAAGATCGTTTCAACGAGCCAGGAAGTCGAAGTCCTGGTGCTCGAAGTCGATGAGGAAAAGCGCCGCATTTCGCTCGGCCTCAAGCAGGCACAGCGCAACCCCTGGGAAGTGTTCGCCGAAGACCACCCCGTCGGCAGCCATGTCGAAGGCGAAGTCAAGAATTCGACCGAATTCGGCCTGTTCATCGGGCTGGACGGCGAAGTCGATGGCATGGTCCACATGTCCGATATCGCCTGGGGCATCACCGGCGAAGCAGCGCTGGGCCGTCACCACAAGGGTGAACGCGTCAAGGCGGTCGTGCTCGAAGTCGATGTCGAAAAGGAACGCATCAGCCTCGGCATCAAGCAGCTCGACGAAAGCCAGGGGCCGCGCGTCATCGCCAGCACCGAAGCCGGCGCCGAAAGCAGCCTGAAGAAGAACGACATCATCACCACCACCGTCGTCATTGCCCGCGATGGCGGCATCGATGTCCAGGTTGGCGACGATGGTCCCGTGGTGTTCATCAAGCGCGGCGATCTCAGCCGTGACCGCGACGAGCAGCGTGCCGAGCGTTTCCAGCCCGGCCAGAAGGTCGATGCGATGATCATCGGCTTTGAAAAGGGTCGCAAACCCATGCTCAGCATCAAGGCGATGCAGATCAGCGAAGAAAAGGCGGCTGTGGCCCAATATGGCACCACCGACTCGGGCGCGACTCTGGGCAACATTCTCGGCGCGGCCTTCAACAAGGCCAAGGAAGACGCCGACAAGTCCTGATCGACACGGCAAAAATCGGCATTTCCCGCGTCTCTGCACCCGGAGACGCGGGAAATGTCACGTTTTATTGCGTTTTCATTACTAAAGCGGACCATTGCGGGTTGACCGCCGTCGCGGCTGGATTAGAGTTGCGATAGCTGGGGGGCGGCCCACGGTGCCTGACATGTCTCTATAAAGACAGCAGGATAAGATCACAGGCCGAGACAGGATGAACCAATGATCAGGTCCGAACTCGTTACAATCGTCGCGCAACAAAACCCGCATCTGACGATTCGGGATGTGGAACGCATCGTCGCGACAATCTTTGACGAGATCACGTCCGCGCTCGCCGAAGGGCGCCGCGTCGAATTGCGCGGCTTTGGCGCCTTTTCAACTCGCGGCCGCGAGGCGCGCACCGGCCGCAACCCGCGCACCGGCACCGCGGTCAAGGTGGATGCCAAGCGCGTCCCCTATTTCAAACCGGGCAAGGAACTGCGCGAGCGACTCAACGTCAGCTAAAGCCACCGACTTGGCGCTTCCGATTCGGCTATCGCCTGCGCCGCTTCGGCCATCGCTTGCGCCGCTTCCGCCATCGCCTGCGCCGATTCGGCCATAGCCTGCAATCTTCAGACCAAACACGCCGGCCCTTTGGGGGTCATCGCAAAAATCTGCTTTCATTTCCGGCACGATTGCAGGCATGGCCAGCCGCAGTGCCAGCCGTCGCGCGGACGTGGCGAAACCGGTAGACGCAGCAGACTTAAAATCTGCTTCCCTGTCAGGGAGTGCGGGTTCGAGTCCCGCCGTCCGCACCACGGCAGGCATCGGCCGACCAGCGCAACGGCGTTCGGTCCGCCGCGATGTTGCGATGCAGCGGCTTGACTTGACCATTGGCAGGCGGCACTCCGCCTGTCGGCAAATGCTTGATTTGCCGTAGTCCAGGCAAAGCCTGCCGGTCGTCGCTTGCTGCCTTGCGGGCGAATCGGAGGGTTCGGCCGGAACGGGGTTCACGCATGGCGGTTCGCACCTTGGATCGATCGGTGGTGTTTGATTACCACCTCGGCACCACCTTTGAATATTGGCGGCGATTCGGCGGGGTGCCGCCGCTGGCGGGCAAGCGTGTGCTCGATTTCGGTGCCGGCACCGGCGGCATGGTGCAGCGCCTGCTGGACAATGGCGCCGCCCAGGTTGTCGGCGTCGATATTTCGGAACGTGTCATAGACTATGGCCGCGAACGGCTCGCCGCCTTTGGTGATCGGGTCGAGATGTACGCTGGCGATATTCGCAGTCTCGATATCGGCCAATTCGACGTCATCGTTTCACAGAATACGCTAGAACATGTCATGCCGCTCGACGATGTCGTCCAGGCCGTTGTCGCCAAGGCAAAACCCGGTGGCGACATTTATTTCGGCTTCAGCCCGCTTTGGTATTCACCCTTCGGCCACCATGGCTATCCGCAGACTCGCCTGCCGTGGCGCCACCTGCTGATGGGCGACCGATCGGTGCTCGATTCGATGCGGCAGGTGTCCGGGAAATCCTATGACAGCGTTTTTGATGCCGGCTTCAACAAGGCCACGCCGCGACAGTTCGACGCCATGTTCCGCGCGCTGCCGGCCGATATCGTGTCGTTGAAGCGCAACGTCGTGTCGCACGGCTGGAAACAGCGGGTGGCGAGCCTACTCGAACCGGTTTCGCGAACGCCGTTCCTCGAAAAATACCTCACGGTTTCAATGTACGCGCACCTGCGCAA
Source organism: Sphingomonadales bacterium (assembly GCA_038217075.1). GTDB lineage: Bacteria > Pseudomonadota > Alphaproteobacteria > Sphingomonadales > Sphingomonadaceae > Sandarakinorhabdus. Next base: position 34,539 of record JBBQPR010000024.1, on the reverse strand, counting down.
GCGTTGATCGCCGGATCGCATGGCCAATGCGCATCTTGTCGCGGCCCCGGCCGTATATGGCATTGTGGCCCTTGCCATCGGCAGGCGGCAGTCCGATGATAGGTAAGGTTCATGTTCAATGGCGTAAGTGTATTACGGTGATGGACCGGAACATGGTTTCGCTGCTATGCGTAACCCAGTTGAATATAAGGCCAAGATGATGTCTGACGGGAGTTCGTGGATCGAGATTGTGTTGCTGGCGATGCTGGCGGCTTTCATCGGCTTGCGGCTGGTGAGCGTGCTCGGCAAGCGCACGGGCCATGAACGTCCGGTTGGCGACAGCTTCCGTCCCGGCGCGCCCGAGGTGACGGCGCCGCCCGCGCGCAGCACCGAATTGCGCAGCCGCAGCGAATTGACGGTACCCGCCGGGACCGACAGTGATCTTGCCCCGGCGCTGCAGTCTGTTGCCGATGCCGATCCGGAATTCGTGCCGGAACGCTTCGTCGTCGGGGCCCGCGCCGCCTATGCCATGGTGCTGGAGGCATTCTGGTCGGGCAACAGCGGCGCCATGGAAGGCCTGGTGTCCGATGAAGTCCAGGAAGATTTCGCTGCAGCCATCGAAGCACGCGAGGGCAAGCGGCTCGACAATCGCATCGTCGCGATCGACAGCGCTGCCATCACCAGCGCCGAAATGGTCGGGCAGATGGCCGAAGTCACCGTGCGCTTCATCGCCCGCATCACCACCGGCGGCAGCGACGCACCGCCCACCGCCGACGTCTGGACCTTCAGCCGCCATGTCGGCAGCGCCGATCCCCATTGGTTGTTGATCGCGACCGACGAAGAAGCCTGATCAAAAGGCATCGTCAGCGGTCTGACGCCATGATCGGCGGTGCGGCGCAGATTTATCCTGCCACGATTGGCGCGCGGTTCCGTGCCGCGCTGCCAGTTCGAACGTTCACGCCGAGCCGCACCTGGCCGGCACTGCTGTTGCTCGTGGCTGCGTGCGCGCCAAGGGTCGCAACCCTGCCACCCACCGCTATCGCGCCGCCACCTGCCGTCGCCCCACCACCGACAGCGCCTGCGCGCGCTGCCGATCTGCCGCTGTCCCCCGCGATCATGCCCGCCGCCGCCACGGCCGGAACCGCGCCGGCCGCGCTTGCCGCCTTTGTCAAAAGCTGCCGGTCGCTGCGCAGTCGCGACGATCGCAGCGGGCTGACCCGGCCCGGTGATTGGGACACCGTTTGCGCCGCAGCCGCTACGGCCCGCGACGCCGCTGCGTTCTTCGCCGCGAATTTCACCGCCATCGCCGTCGGTGATGCGGCAAAGGGCTTTGCCACCGGCTATTACGAGCCCGAAATCGCCGGATCGCGCTTCAAGGCGCCGGGCTATGACGTGCCACTGTATCGCCGCCCGCCCGATCTCATCGAGGCCAATCTGGGCAAATTCGCTGCCGATCTGAAGGGGCGAAAGCTGCGCGGCCTTATCGATGGCACAGCGCTGGTTCCCTATGCCGATCGCGGCGCAATCATGGCCGGCGCGCTTGCCGGCAAGAACCTCGAATTGGCCTGGGCTGCCGATCCATTTGACGCGTTTTTCCTCGAAATACAGGGCTCCGGCCGGTTGCGGCTGCCCGATGGCTCCGTAATGCGCATCGGCTATGCCAGCCAGAACGGCCGTGACTATGTCGCCATCGGCCGGGTGCTGCTCGATCGCGGCGAATTGCAAAAGGGCAAGGTCAGCATGGATTCGATCCTCGGCTGGCTGCGCACCCACCCCGCCGAGGCACCGGCGCTGCTCGCCGCCAACCCGAGCGTGGTTTTCTTCCGCGAATTGACCGGGGCCAAGGTTGATGAGGGCCCCATCGGCGCCATGGGCGTCGCCGTAACGCCGCAGGTGTCGGTGGCGGCCGACCCGGCCTTCATCCCGCTCGGCGCGCCGTTGTTCGTCGAAACCACCCTGCCTGGCAACCGCCCATTGGCGGCGCTGCTGGTGGCGCAGGACACCGGCGGCGCCATCAAAGGCCCCAATCGCATCGACCTGTTCCGCGGCGCCGGCGACGCCGCCCGCGCCGAAGCGGGTGCGCAGTCGGCAACCGCGCGGGTACTGGTCCTGCTGCCCAACGCCGCTGCCGCCCGGTTGCGCGATCGGCCGCCCCCCGCCACCCCACCCGCCATACCGCGCTAGCCATGGCGCGGCGGCTTTCGGCACAGGAATGGGCGCTCTGGTCGCGCGTTGCCGCCAGCATCCGGCCGCTTGCCGGACGGGCCTTGGAAGCCCCGTTCGCGGCACCACCAGCCGCTGCCATCGCGACCAAAGCCCCGCAAAAGCCCACCCCATTTCGCCCCGCGCCACCGCCGCTACCCGCCACGCCACCCCATAAACCGGCCCGCATCCCGCCTCGCCCGGTCGCCGACGCCACGCTCGATGGCGGTTGGGACCGGCGCCTGCGCTCGGGCGATATCCGGCCCGACAAGGTGATCGACCTGCACGGCCACACGCTCGCCGCCGCCCATGATCAGCTGTTGATGGCCCTGGAAGACGCCGCCGCCTATGGCCTCCGGGTATTGCTCGTCGTCACCGGCAAGGGCCGTGGCGAGCGCCCGGGCCGCATCCGCGCCGAACTCGCCGACTGGCTGGAAAGCGCCTCGCTGCGCCCGCGCATCGCCGCCCTGCGCCCCGCCCACCCCAGGCACGGCGGCGGCGGTGCCTTTTACATCATCCTGCGGCGGAATATTTAGGCCGCGAACGCATCGACCTGCCGCCCTATCCTGTTGAAGGGGTCACGCGGCGGCAAAATCGGCTAGGGTGCAAGGGGTGGCAACGGGCCCCGTTTCGGCCGCCTGAATGAAAGATCCGACCATGGCACAAGACCTTGTAACCGTTGAAGCCGATGGCGCCGTGGCGACCGTCACGCTCAATCGCGCCGAAGCGATGAACGCCATGTCGCGGGCGATGCGCCAGCAACTGGCGGCGGCGATGCGAAATCTGGAAAAGGATGCCAGCGTCCGCGTCGTCATCCTGACCGGCGCCGGCGACCGGGCGTTCACCGCCGGGCTCGACTTGAAGGAGCTTGGCAGCGATGGCCTGGGCGCCGCCAACGCCGAATCCGCCGATGAAAACCCCGTGAAAGCCATCGAACAACTGTCGAAACCCTGCATCGGCGCCATCAACGGCGTCGCCATCACCGGCGGTTTCGAGGTGGCGCTGGCCTGTGACGTGCTGATCGCCAGCGACCGCGCCCGCTTTGCCGACACCCATGCCCGCGTCGGCATCATGCCGGGCTGGGGCCTGTCGCAAAAGCTGTCGCGGCTGATCGGGCCATATCGCGCCCGGGAACTGTCGCTCACCGGCAATTTCCTCGATGCCAAAACCGCCGCCGACTGGGGCCTCGTCAACCGCGTCGTCCCTGCTGCCGATCTGATGGCCACCGCCCGCGCGCTTGCCGCCGATATGGCGACCATCGAGCCGGGCTTTGCCGCCCAGTACAAGCGGCTGATCGGCGATGGCTATGCCACGACCTTTGCCCAGGGCATGGCGATGGAGGCCGAACGTTCGACCGCCGTCAATTCAAAGGTCTCCGGTGATGCTGTCGAGGCCGCCCGCACCGCCGTACAGGCACGCGGCCGCAGCCAATAACCCGGCCCAACCCCGGTTCCACATCGGTTCCACATCGGTTCAACCCCCCGCCACCCCGCCGCCACAACGCCTCCACCCCCGGAATCGCAAGGCCAGACCATGACAACACCCTTCCCCGGCTATGATCGCACCACCATCGACAACCGTCTGGTCAACCCGGAAACCACGGCGGACGAGAGTGTTCTCAACGATTATGCCACGCTGCGCGCCACCGATCCGGTGCATTGGACCACGCCAACCGGCTTTCGGCCGTTCTGGTCGATCACCCGCCACGCCGATATCACCGCGATTTCCAAGCAGAATGAGCGCTTCATCAACCGGCAGCGCACCTATCTGAGCCCCATCGAAGGCGAGGAATGGACCCTGCAGATGACCGGTGACAGCCATTTGTTCCGCACCCTGGTCGATCTGGACGATCCGCAGCACATGAAATTGCGGCGGCTGACCCATAATTGGTTCCTGCCGCCCAATTTGCGCAAACTGGAAACCGAGATCGCCGCCATCGCCAAAACCCATGTCGACCGCATGGCGGCGCTCGGCCCCGAATGCGATTTCGTCGCCGAAGTGGCGCTTTGGTACCCGCTGCGCGTCATCATGAAGATCCTGGGCATCCCGGAAACCGACGAACCGATGATGCTGCAGATGACGCAGGAGATATTCGGACCGCAGGATCCCGATGTGGTTGCCCGTTCAAAACGCGTCACCACCGGCAGCGCCGGGCTGATGACCGGTGCCACCGGTGATCCGCAGGTCGATCTGCTCGCCACCGTGCAGATGTTCTTCACCTATTTCCGCGAGGTCACCGCCGACCGCCGCGCCAATCCGCGCGACGATCTGGCCAGCGTCATCGCCAATGGCATCATCGATGGCCAACCGATCGACGAGCTTTCGGCCACCAGCTACTACGCCATTGTCGCGACGGCGGGCCATGACACGACCAGCTCCAGCGCCGCCGGCGGGCTTTTGCAGCTGATCAGGAACCCCGATCAGATGGCAAAGCTCAAGGCCGACCCGTCGCTGTTGCCCATGGCTGTCGAGGAAATGATCCGCTGGGTCACCCCGGTGAAGCATTTCATGCGCACCGCCACCGAGGATACCGACATCGGCGGCAAGACCATCAAGGCCGGCGAAGCCCTCGCCATGTTCTATTGGTCCGGCAATCGCGACGAAAGCGTCTGGCCGGACGCCGGTGAATTCCGCGTCGATCGCACCCACAACCCGCAAACCGCCTTCGGTAACGGTGTGCATCTGTGCCTTGGCCTGCACCTCGCCCGCATGGAATTGCGCGCGCTTTTCGCGGAACTGCTGCCGCGTCTGGACAGCATCGAGCTTGCTGGCACCCCGCGCAATTCGCTGGCCAACTTCGTTTCGGGCCTCAAGACCCTGCCGATCCGGTACACGATGCGATGAGGGAGGACCCGCGCCGGCTGGTCGCCGCCAACTACCCATGGTCCAACACCATGGAAACGCGCTTTGCCGACATGGACATCAACCGCCATCTCAACAACGTCGCCATCACCCGGTTCTTCGAAGAAACCCGCATGCGCTTCAACTGGAGCCTCATCACCCGCAACGATCCGATGGCGCGGCCGCGCTACCTTGTCGCCCATGTCGCGGTCGATTTCCTCGGTGAAGGCAGCTACCCGGAACCGGTGACGATGACCTATGCGGTCGGCAATATCGGCAGCAGCAGCTTTCGCTGCCAGATGGGCATGTTCCAGTCGGGCAGCTGCATCGCGCTCGGCGACACGGTGCTGGTCCATCGCAGCGACACCGGCCCATCACCGCTGCCCGCCGAATTGCGCGCACGGCTTGAGGCTTTCCCGCTGAAAGGCTAAGGCCGCTGCGTTCGCCCGCCGTCGGCCGGCACCGCCTTGCGCACCCATGCGGCAAGGCGAGACCATAGGAGACCCAGAATGTCCGAACTGCCCTCCACCCTGACCCTGACGCTTGAAGGCGGCGATGTCGTCATCAAACTGCGCCCCGATCTCGCTCCAGGCCATGTCGAGCGCATCACCGACCTCGTCAAGGAAGGCTTTTACGACGGCCTCACCTTCCACCGCGTCATCCCCGGCTTCATGGCGCAGGGCGGTTGCCCCACCGGCACCGGCATGGGCGGCTCCAAAAAGCCCGACATCAAGGCCGAATTCACCAAGGCCCCGCACAAGCGCGGCGTCTGCTCCATGGCGCGTTCGTCCAACCCGAACAGCGCCAACAGCCAGTTCTTCATCTGCAACGCCGATGCCAACTTCCTCGATGGCCAATACACCGTCTGGGGCGAAGTGACGTCGGGCATGGAACATGTCGATGCGCTGCCGGTCGGCGAACCGCCGAAAAAGCCGGGCAAGATCCTCAAGGCCGTCGCCGCCTGACCCGGGAAACACCGCTGGCCCGGCGAAACCCGGGCCAGCCGGAGGCCGGCATGCGCCTGAAGCCCCCCATGAGTCTGAAGCGCTGCCACAACGTCATGGACTTGCGGGGCCGCGCCGAGGCCATGCTGCCGGCGCCGCTTTTCCACTATATGGACGGCGGCAGCGACGATGAATGGTCGCTCAACAACAACAGCGCAGCATTTCGGCGTCATGCTCTGGTGCCGGATTACCTCGTCGATGTGGGCGAGATAGACCTGTCGACCCGCGTGCTCGGCTGCGACCTGAAGCTGCCGTTTTTCCTGTCGCCGACCGGCATGTCGCGGCTGTTCCACCACGAAAAGGAACTTGCGGTGGCGCGCGCCGCGGAACGCTTCGGCACGCTTTACACGCTCTCGACCCTCGCCACGACCAGCCTCGAGGATATTGCCGCAGCCGTCTCAAGCCCCAAGATGTTCCAGATCTACATATTGAAGGACCGCGGGCTGACCACCGAATTCGTCGACCGCTGCAAGGCCGCCGGCTATGCGGCGCTATGCCTGACGGTCGATATGCCGGTTGCCGGCAACCGCGAGCGCGACCACCGCACCGGCATGCAGATGCCGCCGAAGTGGACGTTGAAGAGCCTTGCCAGCTTTGCGATGCACCCCAACTGGTCGCTCAACTATCTGCGACACCCGGATTTTGCGCTGGCCAATGTCGCACACCGCGTCGATGCGCTCGGCGGTGGCTCGATGGGCCTGATCGATTATGTGAACAGCCAGTTCGATCGCAGCGTCACCTGGGACGATGCCGAATGGCTGATCCGGCAATGGAATGGGCCGTTCGTCATCAAGGGCCTGATGTCGCCGGACGATGCCGCCCGGGCGCGCGACATCGGCGCCACGGCGGTGATGATCTCCAACCATGGCGGCCGCCAGTTGGATGGCGCGCCGGCGCCCGTCGACATGGTGGCGCCGATGCGCGACCGGGTGGGGGATGCGCTGGAATTGATCGTCGATGGCGGCATCCGGCGCGGCACCGATATCATCAAGGCCATGGCGCTGGGCGCCACCGCCTGCTCGGTCGGCCGCGCCTATCTCTATGGCTTGGCAGCAGGCGGCGAGGCCGGGGTCATCCACGCGCTCACCCTGTTGCGGGACGAACTGCTGCGCGATATGGCGCTTGTCGGTCGTCGCCGAATTGCGGATCTGAATAGTGGATTGTTGCGCCCCGCCACCGGCTGAATTAAATTTTAGGGTAAGTTTGCTTTTGCGCCTATCACCCTCCCGGCGAGCCAATCAGGCGCAATCGCCACAAGGATGATGATCCATGCTTATCTCCCTCGTCGTCACACTTATCGTCGTCGGCTTGCTGCTCTGGCTGGTGAACAATTACATACCGATGGATGCCAAGATCAAGTCGATCCTCAACATCGTCGTGGTCATCCTGGTGATTCTCTGGCTGTTGCAAACCTTTGGTCTGCTCAGCGGCGTCCGCATCGGTTGATCTAGGTCTGCGGTCAGCCGGACAGCGTCTGGCCGGCCGCATGACCCGCCCACATCCCGGCGATCAATAACAGCAGCCCAAGGGAGACGCGGATGCCAAAGCCGCGCGGGCCAAAGGCGAAACTCGTCGGGATCTTGATCCCCATGTTGGTTGTCATGGCGATCAACACCGCCAGCACGCCGATTTCGGGCTGCACCGTCTTTGCCGCCGTCAACGCCGCGATCGAAACGGATGTCGCATGAACATCGACAAGACCGGTCGCCGCCGCACTGGCCAGCAGGCCCTCACCGCCCAACCATGCCGTGATGAGCTTGCCGAGCAGCGCGAACACCCCGACCAGCCCGGCAAAGAATAGGGCGAGTCGCGCGTCGAACGCCCGGCCCGCTGGCGCTTCCACACCATCCGCTCCCCCGCCGTGCCGGCCGAGCAGGAGTGCAAACGCCAGAGTCGGCACCAGCCCGCCGACAAAGCCGGGCAACAGCAGCAGCATCAGCGCCCAATCGGCCGCCGAAACAAGCGCGAACAGATAGACAAGTGCGCCCACCACCGACGCCACCGCGCCAGCAGAACAGGGTGCCACGATGCGGTCATCGGCGCTCGCCCGCGCTCCCATCGACGCGATGGTGACAGTCGTTGACACAAAGCCGCCGATAAATCCGGCAACGGTCAGCCCGAAGCGCGCGCCAAGGCTGCGCTGCGCGATATAGCCAACCGCCGAAAGCCCCATCAGGACGGTCGCAAGCCGCCACAACGACCTCGGGTTCACCAACCCCCAGGGATCGATGGCCCGATCCGGCATCAGCGGCAGCACGATGAACACCGCGACCAACAGGGTCAACGCATCCACCCGGTCATGCCGCGTCATCGTTCGCGTGAAAAACCGGTGCACGGCCGACCGAATATCAAACAGGATGGTCATTCCACGACCTTAGCCCGACAACAAAGGGCTGGCACCGGGGCCATCCCGATGCTGGCCCTTTGCTGCCTTATCGCTGGCCGCGATGGTTGGCACCACCGTTGGATCGGCCCTGCCGACGTTGCGGCGTCACCTGCGCACGCGGGTCGCGGCCCGGGCGGCCACCGCCACTGGGGCGGCGGGCGAAATCGCGGCGTTCGTCCTCGCGCGGCGCCGGCGGTGCGGCGCGTTCCACCTTTTGTGCCGCGACAACCGCCTGGCGGAAATCCGCCGGCAGTGCCAGCGTCTGGATCTTCTGGCGGATCAGCTTTTCGATGTCCTTCAGGAACGGCCGTTCGTCTTCGGCGCAGAACGCGATCGCCTGGCCATCGCGGCCGGCGCGCGCCGTGCGGCCGATGCGGTGGACATAGGATTCCGGCACGTTGGGCAGTTCATAATTGATGACGTGCGAAACGCCGGTCACATCGATGCCGCGCGCTGCGATATCGGTCGCCACCAGCACGCGGCAGGTGCCGGCCTTGAACGACGCCAGCGCCCGCTCACGCTGCGGCTGGCTCTTGTTGCCGTGAATCGCCTCTGCGGTGATGCCGGCATTGCCGAGCTGACGGACAACTCGATCGGCACCATGCTTGGTGCGGGTGAAGACCAGCGCGCGGTCGATCGACTTGTCGCGCAGCACCATCTGCAGCAACGCCGGCTTTTCCGCCTGGTTGACGTGGATGACTGCCTGTTCGACGCGCTCCGCGGTCGTCGCGGCTGGTTTTACCGACACTTTGACCGGGTTGGTCAGGTAACGCGCTGCCAATTCCTCGATCGCCTTTGGCATCGTCGCGGAAAAGAACAGCGTCTGGCGTTTGCGCGGCAACAGGCCGACGATCCGCCGCAGATCATGGATAAAGCCCAGATCGAGCATCTGGTCGGCTTCGTCGAGCACCAGGATTTCGACAAGCTTCAGGTCAAGGCTGCCACGCTGGACAAGATCAAGGAGGCGACCCGGCGTCGCCACGACGACATCGACACCATGGCTCATGGCGCGTTCCTGGCGGGGAATCGGCACGCCGCCGAACACGGTGGTGACGGTCAGCCGCATATATTTGCCATAGTCGGTGAACGACTGGGCGATCTGCGACACCAGTTCACGGGTCGGTGCCAGCACCAGCGCGCGCGTGGCATATTTCAACCGGTGCTTTGGTTCGGCGGCCAACCGGTGCAGCATCGGCAGCGCAAAGGCCGCGGTCTTGCCGGTGCCGGTTTGCGCGATACCACATAGATCATGGCCTTCCATGACCGGCGGGATGGCCTGTACCTGGATGGGTGTTGGTTCGGAATAGCCCTTGTCGGCAAGCGCGCGGGCAAGCGGTTCGGCAAGGCCGAAGTCAGCAAAATAGGTCATTTCAATACTTTATAACAGGCACGCGAAGGATTCGCGTGGTTGCCGGTCACCTTCGAGGGCGGCCGGACAAGCGGGTTTTGACAACCCGCGTGATGGGGTGGCCCTTGGGGCTGGCCTCTGAACATCCGGGTCTGGGGCGATCAGTCCTGCAAAGCCCAAAGGCTTGCAAACCGTGCCCGATCACGCTCCCGGCGTTGGCGCGCGGGCATTGCCGGGCGCTGAAACCAAGGCTCCCTTCGTCGAATGGCTTGCGAAAGTCAAGCCGGGCTCTATCCTTGCCGGCGAAACATCCGACAGCCGACCTGGCGAACGTAACAGAAGAGTCATCATTCCGGTCTACGGGCTTTCGTCCCAAAGGAACGCCCCAACTCATGCTTGCAAATTTGAGACGAAAGGCGGACGGGGCCGCCCTCGCGATCTCGCCGGCGCTGCTGCTTTCCGGTCTTGAGTTCCTGCTCATCCTGGGCTTGGGCATTGCTGCGGCGCGGCTGATCTGGACGATCGCCACGCCGGTCGATCCGCTGGGCAACTGGCAGGCATCGAACACCGGCATTCAGGCTGTCGATACCAGCGCGATGGGCCGCTTTGATCCGTTTTTCAGGACTGGCGGCGATGGCGGGGCGGCGCGCGTCTCGTCGTTGTCGCTTACCCTGCTCGGCACGCGTGTCGATACGGTTTCGGGGCGCGGTTCGGCGATCATTGCCACGCCGGATGGCCTTCAATCCAGCTTTCTGGTCGGCGAAACGATCGCACCGGGCGTGACGCTCAAGGCCGTTGGCTTCGATGATGCGACATTGACCACCGACGCCGGGGAGGAAAAGCTGTTCATCGATCAATCCGCAGGCGGCACACCGGTAACGCCGCCTGCCGAATCGGGTTCGCCGTCGCAGTTCGTACCGATCACGGCAGCCACCGCACCACCACCCAGATTGGCCGCCGATTTATCGGCGGTTCCCCGCATGAAGGGCGCCGACATCACTGGCTTTGTGCTTGCTCCGATGGGATCGGGCAAGGCATTCGGTGCTGCCGGATTGCAGCCGGGCGATGTGCTTATATCGGTTGATGGCGCGCCGATTTCCAGCATTCGCGATCCGGCATCATTGGTGCAACGGCTGGACGCCGGCGGTGTCGGCATCGGCGTTGAAAGGGACGGCAAAATCGTGAGTTTGCAGATCAGGGGCAATCGATGATGAAAATGCGCACGTCGCTGGCAGCGGCGCTTGTCGCAGGCCTGCTGGCATCCGGCGTCGCCACGCCGCCCGCCGCAATGGCACAGCAGACGGTCAATTTGCGCGATGCCGATATCCGCGCCTACATTCAGGACGTGTCGCGTGCCACGGGCCGCACGTTCATCATCGATCCGCGCGTCACCGGGAAGGTTTCGGTGGTGAGCGAGCGCCCGCTGGGCCGCGATGCCTATTTCGAACTGTTCCTTTCGACATTGCGCGCCAATGGCTATGTGGTTGCGCCTGCGGCTGGCGGCGCGTTCCGCATCGGCCCGGCCGATATCGCCGCGACCCAGCCGGGCGGTGGCGGCACTGGCCGCGATCGCTTCGTCACCGAAATCATCGCGCTTGGTTCGATCGACGCCGCATCGGCGGTCGAAAGCCTGCGCCCGCTGATCAGCCGCGAGGGCCAGTTGACCGCCAATCGCACCGGCAATGCCATCGTCGTTGCCGATTATGCCGATAATGTCGCCCGCGTTCGGGCATTGGTCAAAAAGCTGGACCAGGATCGCCAGACCACCCGTATCATCACGCTGAAAAACGCCGGCGCGCGCGAGATTGCTTCCACCCTCAGTCAATTGACCGGCGGATCGACGGGCGGCGCGGGCGGCGGCGGCAATGCGCAGGGTGGCGGCACCCAGGGCGGCACAGGCGGCGGCGGCGGCGTCAGCATCGTCGCCATCGACAGCAGCAATTCGGTCGCGTTGCGCGGCGAGGCCGGCGCTGTGGCTCGGCTGGCCGAGACCATCACCGATCTGGATCGCCGCGCCGCCGCCGGCGCCGATGTGCGGGTGATTTTCCTGAAACACGCCGACGCCGAAAAGCTGCTGCCCGTACTGCAACAGCTTGTCGGACAGACCCCGACGGTTTCGACATCGAGCGCCGGCCCGGTCTATTCGGCCGGGCAATCGCGCTTTGGCGGACAATCATCTGGCGGCAGCAGCACCCAATTGCCGTTCCCGGTGCAGAGCCAGAGCAGCGGCGGATCGGCCGGCGGCGCCACCGGCATCATCCCGGGCGCCACCATTGGCCGCGGCCAGGCCGTAATCGCCCGCTACGAGGGCGCCAACGCCATCGTCATCGCAGCGCCCGCCGATGTGCAGCGCCAGCTTGGCGAGGTCATCCGCCAGCTCGACACGCGGCGCGAACAGGTGCTTGTCGAAGCGATCATCGTCGAAATTTCAGACAATGCGGCAAAGGCGCTGGGTGTGCAGTTCCTGCTGACAGGTACCGGCCAGTCCTCCAACGTGCCGTTTTCGGCGACAAATTACTCCAATGCGTTGCCCAATCTGCTGACCATCGCCGGCGCCGTGGCAGGCACCAAATATGCCCCAAATGCCGCGGGCACTCAAACCTTGCAGCAAACCGCGCTGACCTCGTTGCTGGCAGCGACCGGCGGTACGTTCGGGTTCGGCAAGGACCTTGGCAATGGCGATCTGTTCGGGGTTGTCATCAATGCGGTCCAATCGGATACCGCATCGAAAGTGCTGTCCACGCCATCCATCATGACACTGGACAATCAGCAGGCAACGATCCTTGTCGGCCAGGAAATCCCGATTACCACCGGATCATCGTTGTCGAGCAATTTCGACAATGCCTTTGTCACGATCCAGCGCGAGAATGTCGGTGTGCAGCTTGATGTGAAGCCGCAGATCAACGCCGGCGGCTCGATCAAGCTGGCGTTGCGGCAGGAAGTCAGTTCCATCGCCGGGCCGGTTTCATCGACGTCGTCGGAACTGATCCTCAACAAGCGCGAAATCACCACGACGGTGACGGTTGATGACGGCCAGATCATCGCGCTGGGCGGGCTGATCGACGACAATGAACGGCGGACGCTGGAAAAAGTGCCGCTGCTCGGCGACATCCCGGTCGTCGGCAAGCTTTTCCAGTCCCGCTCGCGCACCAAGACCAAGACGAACCTGATGGTTTTCATTCGCCCGACGATCGTCAAATCTGCCGAAGACGCGCAGGGCATTGCCGCAGATCGCTACGCCTATTTCCGCAGCGCGGAAAAAGTGCAGGGCTATGGAGAATCCGATTCGCTCGACGCGCTGGTGCGAGATTATCTGCGCACGGCGCCACCGGCTCGCCCGGCGTCAGCGCCTAATCCGGCGTCTGCTCCAACTTCGCCCCCTGCTCCCGCGCCCGCACCGAAATGACCGCCGAGCCCACCCTTCCCGACTCCGTCGCCGCGTTGCCTGTGATCCCCTATGGCTTTGCCAAACGCTTTGGCGTGGTGGTGACGGGCGGCGATGCCCAGACCCTGCGCATCGGCATGCGCCGCGGCGAAGACCCGCGTGTACTGTCGGAAGTACGGCGGCTTGCCGGCCGGCCCTTGGCCATCGACGTGGTTGAACCGACGCGTTTCGATAAATTGCTCAGCGACAATTACGCGTTGGAAGGCTTCACCGCGGGCGCCGCGATCGCCGGCAACGATGATCTCAGCCTCCTGGTCGATAATATCCCCTCGGCCGAGGATCTGCTCGATACGCAGGACGAAGCGCCAATCATCCGGCTGATCAACGGCCTTATCGCCGAGGCGGCACGGCAGGGCGTGTCCGACATCCATATCGAGCCCTATGAAAGCGCGCTGATCGTGCGCATGCGCGCTGATGGCCAGCTTGCCGAACGCCACCGCCTGCCCGCCAACGTCGCCGGCATGGTGGTCAGCCGTATCAAGGTCATGGCGCGGCTCGATATCGCCGAGCGCCGGCTGCCCCAGGATGGCCGCATCGGCCTGACGCTGGGCGGCAAGAGCCTCGACGTGCGCGTTTCCACCCTGCCCTCGCGCGCCGGGGAGCGGGTTGTCTTGCGCCTGCTCGACAAGGAGAACGCCGGCATTGATCTGGATGCGCTGGGGATGCCGGCACCCATCGAACGCGCGTTTCGCGCCGCGCTGTCGGAACCCAACGGCATCGTGCTCGTCACAGGGCCGACAGGGTCGGGCAAGACGACAACACTTTATGCCGGGCTGCGCCTGCTCAACGATGGCAGTCGCAACATCCTGACCGTCGAAGACCCCGTCGAATACGCCGTGGACGGCGTCGGCCAGACCCAGGTGAACCCCAAGGTCGGCCTGAGCTTTGCCGCGGGGCTGCGCGCCATCCTGCGTCAGGACCCCGATACGGTGATGGTCGGCGAAATTCGCGACAGCGAGACCGCCGAAATCGCCATCCAGGCCTCGCTCACCGGCCATCTCGTGCTGTCGTCCGTCCACACCAATGACGCCCCGGGCGCCATCACCAGGCTTCGGGACATGGGGCTGGAACCGTTCCTGCTCGCCTCCACACTGCGCGCGGTCATCGCCCAACGGCTGTTGCGCCGTCTGTGCCCCGCCTGCGCGACCCCGCATGAGGCGGGCGCGGCGGTGGCGGCGCTGATCGGCATTCCCGCCGACGCAACCGTGATGGCCGCTGCCGGCTGCGCCGAATGCAACGAGACGGGCTATCGCGGCCGCACCGGGGTTTTCGAGGCGGTGCGCATTACCGACGAAATCCGCCGCATCATCCTTGACGGCGGCGACGAGGCCGCGATTGCCGCCCACGCCTTTGCCCATGCCCCGGCGCTGGCCGGCGCGGCGCGAGGCCTTGTACTGGCCGGTATCACGACGCCCGAAGAAGCAGTACGCGTGATGCGCAGCAGCAACGCCGATGGCTGATTTCCAGTACAGTGCCATCGACATGGCCGGCCGCGAGCGCCGCGGTCGGATCAGCGCCGACAGCAGCGAGGCGGCCCGCGCCGATTTGTTGGGCAAAAAGCTGTTCGCAACGAAAATCGAAAAGGCCGAAGCGCGATCGGCACCGCTCGCCACCGGTGCCGGCGGTGTGTTTTCGCGCAAACTCAATCCCAAGCAGTTGACGCTGTTCACGCGGCAGGTCGCGACCCTGGTGCAGGTGGCACCGCTAGAGGAAACGCTGCGCACCATCGTCCGCCAATCCGAAGCCGAGCATGTCCGCCGCATTCTTGGCCGCGTCCATGGCGGTGTCGTCGAAGGCCGGCGCCTGTCCGAAGCGATGGCGCTGGAACCGCAAAGCTTCCCGGCGCTGTTCCGCGCCATGGTTTCGGCGGGCGAAAGCTCGGGCTCGCTGCCTGAAATCCTCGAACGGCTCGCCAATCTGCAGGAACGCCAGGCAAATGTGCGCGGCAAGGTCATCGCTGCTGTCGCCTATCCAGCGGCGCTGGCGGTGGTGGCGACTGTCGTTGTCATCGCGCTGATGATTTTCGTCGTACCCAAGGTTGTCGAGCAGTTTGAAAATATCGGCCAGGCGCTGCCGTTGCTGACGCGTATCGTCATTGGCCTGTCGGATTTCCTCGTGAACTGGTGGTGGGTCTTGCTCATCGCCATCATCGGCAGCGCGTTCCTGTTCGCGCGGGCGATGCGCGATGAGCAATATCGTCTGCGTTTCGATACGCGCGTCCTGCAACTACCGCTCATCGGCCGGCTGCTGCGCGATCTGCATGCCGCCCGGCTGGCGCGGACGCTGGCAACGATGGTCGCCAGCCGCCTGCCGATCATCGAAGGGCTGGCGCTGACCATTCCGACCGTCAACAACCGTGCCCTGCGCCGGGCGTCGGAGGAAATCGTCACCGTTATCCGCGAAGGCGGCAGCCTGTCGGCGGCCTTGCGCAAAAGCGCGGTGTTCCCGCCGCTGCTCGTCTATATGGCCGCCGGCGGCGAAAGCAGCGGCCGGCTCGACCTGATGCTCGAACGCGCCGCCGATTATCTCGAGCGCGAATTCGACACGTTCACCGCAACCGCCTTGTCGCTGCTGGAACCGGGCGTCATCATCGTGATGGGCGGCATCGTCGCCGCCATCGTGCTCTCGATCCTGTTGCCGATCCTGCAACTCGATACGCTCGCCGCCCAATAAGGACTTGCCAGATGTTCGTCCCGCCCCCCAGCAACGACCGCCGCGAGGACGGTTTTACCCTTGTCGAACTGATGGTCGTCATCGTCATCATCGGCCTGCTCGCCACCGTCGTCATCGTCAACGTGCTGCCAACCCGCGATCGGGCGATGATCGAAAAAACCAAGGCCGACATCTCGTTGATCGAGCAGGGGCTTGAAATGTATCGGCTCGATAATTTCAATTACCCGACCGGCGCCCAGGGCCTTGCCGCGCTGCAGTCGCCACCCGCGGGCCTGTCCGAGCCCGATCGCTATCGACGCGGCGGCTATCTCAAGCGCCTGCCTGACGATCCCTGGGGCCATCCCTATCAATATACCTTGCCCGGGCAGCACGGCGCCTTCGATATCTACTCCATGGGCGCGGATGGCGCGCCCGGGGGGACAGGCGAAAATGCCGATATCGGCAATTGGAAATAACCCCGCCGGCAGTGGCCGCGCGCTGGTTTCGCCCCATGGCGACGCCGGATTCGTCGCGCCGCGCGATGCTGGTTTTGTCGGGCCACGCGATGCCGGCTTCACGCTCGTCGAGTTGATGGTGGTGATGGTCATCATCGGGCTTATGGCGGCGGCTGTGGTCGGCACCCTGCCTGACAGCCGCAGCCGGCTGCGCGACGAAAGCGAATCGTTCGCCGCACGGCTTGTCGCGGCGCGCGACCTGTCGATCGTCACCGGCCACGATATCGGCGTGTCCATCGATGCGCAGGGCTATGGCTTCAGCAGCCGGAATCGCAACGGCTGGCAACCAATCGATGCCAAGGCGCTGGCACCGCACCAATGGTCGGCCGGTGTTTCGGCGCTGACAGCCGTCGAAGGCGGCGCCGCGCTGGTTTTCGATACCACCGGCATCGCCACGCCGGCCCAGATCGCACTCCGCCAGGGCGATGCAGATGTGCTGGTTTCCGTCGACAGCGCGGGCGTGGTGAGAATTGATGCGCGATGATCGCGCCCCTCTCGGCAACGGCTTCACGCTCGTCGAAGTGCTCATCGCGCTGGCGATCTTCAGCCTTGCCGCGCTGGCACTGCTGCGCCTTGAAGGTGCGGCGCTGGGCACCACCGCCAGGCTCGATGAAAAGACCATCGCTGCCATCGTCGCCCGCAATCGGGCGATCGATGTGATGATCGCCGCACAGCCGCCAGCCTTTGGCCGGACCGATGGTACTGAAAGCGATGCCGGCCGCAACTGGCGCTGGACGCAAGTGGTCGCGCGCACGCCCGACGCCCGCATCGCCCGTATCGATATTCGCGTTGCCGGCAATGATGGTGGTACCGCTGCTGCGCTGACTTTCGTCCGGCGCCTGTCATGAGGGCCGCTGCATGCCCACACCGGCCGGTCGCGTTGGGCTTTACGCTGGTTGAACTGCTGATCGCGCTGCTGCTGTTTGCGCTGCTGTCGGCGGCTGCGACGGCGTTGCTGTCCTTTGGTGTGGATGCCCGTGCCCGTAGCGGCGAAAGGCTCGATGAACTGGCCGCGCTCACCCGCACCCGCGCCTTGCTCACCGCCGATCTGGCACAGGCGGCCCCCAGGCTGTGGCGCGGCAATACCGGCATAAGCCAGCCGGCATTTGCCAGTGACGGCAGTGCCGGCACCAGCCTGTTGCGGTTCGTCCGCCGTGGCTGGCGCAACGATGGCGGGGCGCCACGGTCATCGCTGCAACGGGTCGAATACCGCCACGTCGCCGACAGGCTGGAGCGGCTGTCCTGGCCCCGGGTCGATGGCGGCGCGCCCAATGCGCCTGCCATAATGTTCACCGGTATAACCACCATGCGGATTCGCTATTTCTATGGCAACGCCTGGAGTGATGCCTGGGTACCGCGCCGCCGTGATGCGTTGCCCGAAGCAATCGAGTTGACGATCAGCGGCAAGGGCTTGCCGTCTCTTCGCCAGGTTTTCCTCGTCGGTCCGGGGACCGAAGCATGACGTCGAAAATGCCTCGCGGCGGGGAACGCGGCGCCGCGCTGCTTACCGTGCTCATTCTGGTGGGCATCATGGGTGCCATAGCAGTAGCCGTTTTCGGCCGGCTGCGACTGGCGACATTGCTGGCAGGCAATGCCATCGGGCTTGAATCGGCGCGCTCGTTTGCGTTCGTCGGCGAAACGCTGGTCACGGCGCGCATCGACGATCTCGTCGCGGCAACACCGACGCGTACGACGCTGGCCGGCGGCTGGATGGGCCGCACCATACCGCTGCCGCTGCCCGATGGCCGCGCCGAAGCCAGCGTCACCGATGGCGGCAATTGTTTCAACCTCAACAGCCTCGTCACCGGCACTATTCCCGATGCGCTGGTGTCGCGCCCTATCGCCATCGCGCAGTTTACGGCGCTGATGCGGGTCATCGGCCTGCCTGCCGACACGGCAACCGGCATCGCCGCCGCCACGGCTGACTGGATCGACAGCGACGACAACGCCAATAACAGCGGTGCCGAGGATTCGATCTATGGCCGGGCAACCCCGCCCTATCGCGCCGCCGACACCATCATGGCCGAAGCCAGTGAATTGCGCAGCGTGAGCGGCGTTACACCCGAAATCTACGCCCGGTTGCGGCCCTGGGTGTGCGCCCTGCCAGTGGTCCAGATGTCGCCGGTGAATGTCAACACGCTCACCGCCGCGCAGGCGCCGTTGATCGCCATGATGCTGGGCGACAGCGCCGGCATCGCATCGGCACGGCGCGCCATCAACGAACGACCCGCAGCTGGATGGGCGACAGCCGGTGAGTTCTGGAATACGCCGGCCCTGCGTACCCTCGTACCGCCCGCCGACGTGCTGAGCCAGCCGCAGGTGACGACCCGCTGGTTCGCGCTTTCAATGAACGGCGATGTCGCTGGCACCGAATTTGAAGAAAGTGCACTGGTTGATGCCCGGCGCGCGCCAGCACGCATCATCGCCCGGCGCTGGACAAATGCCGAATGATGCAAACTCTCATATTTCCCGGCGATAACGCCGATACGCCCTGGATGCGGCTGGAGGCCGGGCGCGTGGCTGGTGAGGGCGACTCGCTGGACAGCCTGCCGCCCGCCGATCCCGCCCTGCCGGGCGAGATTATCGCCGTGGTACCGGGCGATCTTGTCGTCCTGCACTGGGTGGAACTGCCGCCGCTTGCCCCGGCGCAGGCGGCTGCGGCGGCGCGCATGCTTGCCGCCGACGTTGCAACGACCCCGCTGGAATCCACGCATGTCGCGCTCGGCAAGCGCGGTGCCGATGGCATGGCGCCGCTGGCGCTTGTCGAACGCCAGCGCATGCAGGATTGGTTGGCGGCGCTGGCTGGTGCCGGGATCGACCCCGACCGGATCGTGCCGGCGCCGCTGCTGCTGCCGCTGCCATTGACCGAAGCGGGGGTAACGGTGGCCGAAGCTGCTGGACTATGGCTGGTGCGCGGGCCGCATCTGGCCTTTGCCGCCGAACCCGGTCTGGCGGAGATTTTGATTGGCGCGGAGCCGGTGCACCGGATCGGCGACGATGCCTGGCGCAGCGGCCTGCCAATGACTCTGGCGGCGCTGCCAATCGATCTGCGACAAGGCGAGTTCACCCGCATCCGCCGCCGACCCATCGATCGCCGGCAATTTCGCCGTATCGCGCTGCTTGCACTTGGGCTGCTGCTGCTGCTGCTGCTGTGCACACAGCTTGCCGGGCTGCTGCGCCAGACCCTCGCCGCCGATCAGGCGGAGATGCAACTCACCGACGCTGCGCGCGCGGCTCTTCCCCGCGGCACGATCGTCACTGATCCGCGTGACCAGGTTGCTGCGCGACTTGCCGAGCTGGGTGGTGACGGCCCGGCCTTTGCGTCGCTTGCCGCGCCGTTGCTTTCTGCCATCGAGGGACGCCCGACAATCATGGTGGATAGTATCGGCTACGCACCCCCAACAGGGCTCGTCGCGGTATTGGCTGGCGCTTCACCACCCGATCTCGACGCTATCACCACCGCCTTGCAGGCCGCCGGGCTCAACGCCACAAGCGGCAACCCCCGCATCAATGGCGGCCGCCAGCTTGTCGACCTGACGGTGCTGCCGCGATGATGGCGACATTCCTGCCCTGGTGGCGCGACCGTTCCCTGCGTGAACAATGGCTGGTCGGCGTCATGGCGATGCTGCTCGTCGTCGTCATCGCGTGGCTGGGCATCATCAGGCCGCTGGCGCAGGCGCGCGCGACGGCAGCGACGCGCCACGCAGCGGCCGTTATGGCGCTGGGCGATGTCCATGCGATGGCCGGCGCTATTCGCAGGGCCGAAGGCCGGCGCAGCAACAGCAGCGTGCCGTTGATCGAACTGGTGAGCGGCCGGGCAACAGAGGCGGGCCTCACCACGGAACGCATGGACACGGGCGACGCAGGCCAGGTGACGACGCGAATCGCCGCTATCAAACCGAGTGCCCTGCTGCGCTGGATCGCCAATCTGGAGACGCGCGACGGGGTGGTTGTTGATCGGCTGAACATGACCCGCAACGACGATGAAACGATCGCCGCAGATCTGACGCTGAGGCGTGGCGTCTGATGGGCATGACTCGCACGCGCCGCTGGCTGGCTTTCGCACTTGCGCTTGTCGCCGGCCTGCTGGCGCTATGGCCGTTGCGGCTTGCGCCCGGCATTGCCGCGACCGGGCTGACAGCGGCGTCGGCGACTGGAAGCATCTGGGCGGGCGAGACGACAGCCACCCGCTGGCGGGGCCTTGCGATTGGCGATCTGCACGTCGGGCTGGCGCCAATGGCGCTGATCGGCGGCCATATGCGACTGGCCGTCGACGGCGCTTCCTTGCGCGGCGCGATCTTGCAGGGACGCACCAGTGGTGTCGAGGCGCTGAATGGTGACATGCCGCTAGCGGGCAGCACGCCGCTGCCCGTCGCCCGGCTGGGACTGGACAGCGTCAGCGTCGAATTTGTCGCTGGCGTCTGCAAAAAAGCCGCCGGGCAAATCCGGCTGGTGGCGTCCGGTGCGCTGGCAGCCGTGGCCGCGGGCGGTGTTTTTGCCGGCACACCCGTATGCGACACCGGGGAATTGCGGTTGCCACTGTCGGCCGGGCCAGCGCGCATGGATATCCGTATCGGCGGCGACGGCCGTTTCCGCGCCGCGATCAGCGTCACCGGTGCCGATTCGACCGACCGTCCTGCCCTGCTTGCCGCCGGTTTCCAGCCGACCCCGCAGGGCGTCGCGCTCAATCTGGAGGGTAGCCTGTGAGTCGCAAAGCCATGCGTCGCGCCACTTTTGCGATCACTTTGCTCAGCCTGGGCGCACCGGGCACCGTCTGGGCCACCGCCGAGCCCGGGCCGGAATCGGTTATCGGGTCGCCGCTGCCGCTTGGCGAACTACCGCCCCAGGCGATGACGACGGGAAGCTGCGCCATGTTTCTTTGGGAACGGTCGACGCGGCGGCGCATATTGATGGCAATGGCCCGGCAGGCGACAGCAAAAGTCATTTATGGCGGCAAGGCCGCAACATTGGCCCAGACCGGCGCGGAGGGCGAGGCGATAATGGGGTTTTCGCCCCATTTGCGCTACGCTGCGGAAGGCTTTGCCATCGGCGTCGATATCGCCATCGATGCCAATGATTCGGGCGGCGCGATCATCCGCGACGGCACGCTGACCTTCACGGCAAGCGATGGCGCTGCGGTCGTCGCCCCGGTGGCAGGTATCATCGGCTGC
Organism: Sphingomonadales bacterium; assembly: GCA_038217075.1. Taxonomy (GTDB): domain Bacteria; phylum Pseudomonadota; class Alphaproteobacteria; order Sphingomonadales; family Sphingomonadaceae; genus Sandarakinorhabdus. Next base: position 12,996 of record JBBQPR010000024.1, on the reverse strand, counting down.
AAATAGGTTGCACGCATTGGCGTGGCCTGACGCGCCGCTCGCGGAATTTGCTTGTCCGCGCCATAGGCCCTGCCTGCCAGACATCACAAGCAGAAAGCCGAAACGGTGATTCTAGAATTTTATACTCGCGCCGAGCGTCCCGCTGGTGCCGACATTATAACGATTGAAGAAAACCCGATTTGGGCCGCTTTGCTGGAATTCCTGATATTTCGTACCCGTGATGTTACGGACTTCAAGCTTTAGCTCTATCTCTCTGCCGACCAGTTTGATGCCCTGGCGCGCCACGAAATCGAGACGAAAGCCTGGCTGTTCAACGATATCGGGCTGCCCGCTGGCACCACGGCTGGTTACGCGTTTGCTGGCATAGTTCAGCAACAGGGTCTGCTGCGACAGCCCATCGAGATCTTCGAGCCCGATCTGCAAGTTGGCGATGTGATCGGATTGGCCGGTCAACGGCGCGCCGTTCCGGAAATAGTCGGTCGCCGAGGTCGAAGATGCCGCGAATACCGCCACCGTGTCGGTCGGGCCGACTTTCAGCTTTGATTTCGTGAACGTGTAATTGGCGATGACGACAGCGCGGCGCGAGGCGAAGAAATTGCTGTCGGAAATGCCGTCGAGATTGAAATATTTCTGCGTTTCGAGCTCAAGCCCGTAAAGATCGGCCTTTGGCGCGTTGGCAAAGCTGGTCACAACGACGTTGTCGCTGAAGCTCGCGAAAGTTTCGATCGGGTTTTCGATCCGCTTGAAGAATCCCGCAAGCGAAACGCGCTGATCGCTGGCGAAATACCATTCGTAGCGGATTTCAGCGTTGTAAAGTTGGCTGTCAATCAGCAAAGGGTTGCCGCGATACAGCCGGTTGGTATCGGGATCGAAGAACTGTTGATAGATCAATTCGCGGAATTGCGGCCGCGCGATCGTTTTCGAAGCATTGAATCGCAGCTGCATCTTGTCTGCCAACTTCCAGGTGAGCGTCGCGGCAGGCAACCAATAGTTGCGATCAAGGCTGGTGAGCGCCAGTGACGCTGTCGGTACGTTGAAAACCTGCACAGGTGCGACGATCTGCTTGGCCGTTTCATAGCGTACGCCGGCATTCAGGCTCAGCGTCGATGACAATTCGGCTTGCAGCTGGGCGTAACCCGCGTGTGTCCGCAAGCTGGCGTCGAAGACCGGGTTCGCTTCGTTCGTGTCGATAAGCGAGATGTTGTAATATGTGATAACCACCGGTTGCAACAGCAGATCAGGCCGGAACAGGCCAATAGCGATAGGGAAATCGGAAGGCGCCAGGAACTGGAATTCGCGGCGTTCGGTGCGGCGCTTGGTGTAGCTGAAGGCGTATCCGACGGTCGCGGTGAACGACGACGACGCCTTCCAGGACAGGTCGAGCCCGCCGGAATAGAGATTTTCATTGAGCTTGGAATAGCTGGCCGTAGCCGATCCGCGCTGGCCGTTGTTGAGCCGGTTGGTAAACAGGGCGCCATAAGGGTCATCCGCGCTGTTGCTGCGCAGATATTCAAAGCTCAGCTCGTTGGGAGCATCCCTGCGGGAATTTGCATAGGAAGCCCGGGTGTCGAGCCTGAGCTCTGGAGACAGCTCGAATTCACCGACAAACTGCGTGTTGAACAATTGACGCGCGTACCAGGCGGTATCCTGTTGTTGCAACGTCGCTGTCGGGGACGTCGATTGACGCGTGCCAACCCCGATCCGGGCCTGCTTCAGCGTGTCGCGAATGAACAGGTTCGTCCACCTCACCTTGTTTTCGCCGAATTCGAGCCCGAGGCCCAGCAGGCCATTCACGACGATCCGATCGTCGGTGATCACGCGCTGGAAATCGAGTTCCGTTTGCGACAGATCCTGCGACGCCGAAGTCTGTTGTGTTACGTCGCGCGTGCGCCATGTGTTTCGGTAGCCAAAATTCGCAATGATCCCCAGCGTTGCATCGTTTCCGACATCCAGCGACGTCCCGGCGCTGACTGTCAGGGTCGAGTTCACCGGGATATTGTTATTCCTCTGGACAAGCACGTCCTTCGCCCGGACCAACTGCCTGGCGATCGCCTGGGTGTCGACGTTGCCGGCGCTGATACGCTCGCCGCTTTTCAGATAGTCGCTCAGCGCGGGCGGCGTGTTGCGGCTGCCATTATCGAACCCGGTCCAGTCGCTCGCGCTGCCGAAGTAGGTGTAGCCGAGCTGGTTGGTGGTAACGGTGTCACCGCCGACCGATCCACCGATCGACAAAAATGATTCTCTTGGGATTGCTGTCGTCGTCAGGTTGATGACGCCGCCGCCGAATTCACCCGGAAAATTGACCGAATAGGTCTTTTGAACCAGCGAGGACGAGATCACCGATGTCGGGAAGAGATCGAGCGGAACAACCCGCTTCAGCGGCTCCGGACTTGGCAATGGCGAGCCGTTGAGCAACGCCAGCGAATATCGATCACCCAGCCCGCGGACATACACAAAGCCATTGCCGACAACACTGAGCCCGGTAACGCGACCGAGCGCGCCGGCGATATCACCTTCACCGGTGCGGGCGATGTCTGCATTCGACAGGATGGAGACAACTTGCGGCACCGCTTTCGCAAGGTTGCGGTCGCGACTGGCGCTGACGACGATTTCGTTCCCGGCACCGGGCAACGAAATATCGACTTCTTCTTCGGTGGGTGCCGAACTGGGCGCAGACGGCGCGGGCGGCACCTGCGCGGGGACGGCCTGAGCCCGGACATTGGCCGGCATCACGAGCGATGAAGAAATGAGCAGCAGGCTCGCAAGTTGCAACGGCCTCGACATCAGCAGCCCCCAAGTGGCAATTTGAAAAAATGAGTGAAGTGCAGCCTCCTGGCTACACCTCACCCAATATATTTAAGTCTCAGTACGTGGGAAGCGCGGTGCAAAGGCCGGTATTGCCCGCACCAAAATTAGCGGTTGCGCTGTTGCAAGTCCAAGTCTGGTACCAGGTATCGGAAGCATCCTTCACGGCGCCGATATACGTCGTCGTGTCGAAGAACGGATCCAGCGTCTTGGCATCAAAGGCCACGACCGCGGTTTCGGTCGCGCCGTTGATGAAGCCGCCGGTCAGTGTCGGGACATAGGCATCATTGTTGTTGTTGGTGCCAGTGCCGAAGATGGCGGCGACCTGGTCCGCGGTGACGCCATTCGAACCGATATATTTGGTCGTCGCGCACTGCATCTGCACCGAACGGAACACCGGTGCACCTGCTTCGTCGATCGCCGGGTCCACCACCGTCGAAGCGGTCTGGGCGCGGCTGATGCGCACGCAGGGATTGAGCGGGCTGCTGACCAGCACGCCATTGGCAAGCGTATAGTCGGTGCCACCGCGAAGCAGGATCGACGCCTGATCATTCGCTGAATTCGGCGAACGCTGGATGAAGGTGAAATTGGCCACTTTGGTGTTCTGGCGCGGCGTGTTGCCATCGACAGCATTGTCCGAATCGGCTTCGACCATTGCGTCGCCGATGTTGGGGCGCTGGGCAACGATCACGTACTGGAAATTGGCCTTGGTGCCGGTGTCCGTATCGAGGTTGTCGTCCTCGGCACCGACAGAGATGAAGTATTTGAGATTGACCCGGCCACCGAAGAATTCCGCACCATCGTCCGAACTGTTGAACGACATGATGTGGTCAAGTTTCGTGCCGCTGCCGATGCCGGAGGGCGTCAACGACTGCAATTCGGAATTTGCCGACAGGACATACCCCGAATAGCGGATCTGCACATAGCTCATGGAGCCGCTGTTATCGGTGTTCGTGGCACCACCGTAGCGTGCCGGATCAACCGCGCCTTCGGTCTGGCGTTCGCAGGCGACCGTGCCTGGCGTGGCGCCGCTCGCTTCGCAATCGGTAATCTGCGCGCGACCGAGCAACACGATCCCGCCCCACTGCCCGGACGAATTATCGGAATTGAGACCCAGCACATTGTCACGGCTGGTAAAGATGATCGGCAGCGCTGCGGTGCCGACGGCGTTGATCTTGTTGCCGCGATTGACTGCAAGCCAGGATACGCCGGTGTTGGCAAACACGATGACACCCGGATCGATTGTCAGGGTGACGTTGGTGTCGGCTGAACTTGCGGTTGGCCCACCATCGGTGCCGACATCAACGCGGCCGGGCATCTGGTACAAAAGGCCCTTGATCTTGGTCAACTGGATGCTGCGGTTGATGCGGCTGGGCAGGCTGCAAACCCGCCATGTACCTTCTGGACCGGTAATGGTTCCGACATCGGCAAGGCCTTGCGGATCGGCGATCGTCGGGCAACCCGAAGCCGGGGTAATCGAAGGCGTTGGTGTCGGGGTCGGCGCGGGCGTCGGCGCGGGCGTCGGGGGTGGATTATTGATGGTAATGTTGCCGCCGGTGCCGGGGGAGGCGACATCGTTCGCGCCGTTGCATGCTGCAAGGCCCAGCGCACCGCCAAGCATCAAAATGGCCCGCATTTTCATAATAATCTCGCTCCCAGAGTTAAATATGCGCGGTAAAATGCCGCCCCACGTCGTTTGCGAGGACTCCGTTACAACGCCTTCATGACACAAATGTTACTGGCGGTTAATTTTGCAAAATGGTCATATTTGTCATGAAATTGAAGTAAAACTGCCACAAATAGAGCGTCCCGATTTCATGTTTAAGTCTGGCAACTTGGCGTGGCTTGCCAGCTGATTTGACTGCACCATGGCGTGGAACGACAACGGGGCCCTTGCGAACGGCGACGCGGCTGGTCGATCAACGCGATGTATCTGCCAGAATTTCCGGTGATTCTGCTTGGCGGGGCCGACCTGGCACCGATTCAGGCGCGCTAGCCCATCCAACCGGCGCAACGTCGAGCTGCGGCAAACGAGTCGAGAGTGCTGCGCAAGGCGGGCGCCCTTGTAGTGTGCGAGAAAATCACAGATCTGGTCTAAAATAGCGCTTGGCTTGCGCCAACCGGCCGCTGTCACACACCCTTGCACACCCCCATGGCCGCCCTCAGCCTGCCCAGGGTCGCTCCCGAAACCAGCTCGTTATGATGTATTTTACGCCCTGCCGAACCGGCATGCCGTGGTGCAACGTCCGATAATTCGGGGTGCCATCGGCGAGCATGTTGTTCCATGCCAGCAACTTGCCGGTTTCGGGCTGATAGGTTTTGCCGAGATGCTTGAAGCGTGTGGCGCCGCCGGCCGCCGGCTCGTTCAGATAAACCATCATCGTCCAGGTCCGCTGGCCCGAACGCGCGCAATATTCCGCATAGCCGGCACCGCCGGGTTCAAAGAAATCCGTGTGCGCCTTGAATTCCTGGCCGACGGCATATCGTTGGCCCTGCAACGGCTCGGCGTGAGCCGGATCGAGCCCGGCATAGGCCGCCAGCCGCGCGACAATCCCGGCGACAAACGGGTCGCCGCTATCGAGATCGCAGGTTTCGGATGTTCGAAACCCGGGGTCGCCATCATGATCGGCCAGCGCCGAAGGCCGGCGGCGGGCGTCGATTCGTTCGATCACTGCCATGCAGGTCTCAGGCGTCAGGAAAAAGCGCCGGCCGTAAAGCTCGATTTCGCGCGACGGCAGGCGCTGGGCACCGGCAAATGGCGTTTGGGGCGGCGGGGCCGTGTTCATCGGTCGACAGATAGCGGCCAGCGTTTCCGGGCTCAAGGATCGTGTTAGGGCAGCAAGCCTGACAGCCACAGCGGCCAGGCTGCCACCGCCAACAGCGCGCCCAAAGGCAGCGGCGTCGCGCGGGTGACATCGCGGCCGCGCAAACGGTCGATTGCCGCAAGGCCCAACCCCAGCGCGGCTGCCAGCAGCAGCACAAAGGGCAACGCCATCCAACCGAGCCAGGCCCCGATGGCGCCGAACAATTTCGGATCGCCGCCGCCCATCCCGGTTCGCCCGGCGGCGGCTTCATAGCCTTTGGCAATCAGCCAAAGCACGGCAAAGCCAGCCACCGCGCCGATAAAATGATCCAAAGGCGGCGGCGAAATCCAATACGCGCTTGCCAGACCAGCGGCGGCGAGCGGCAATGTCAGCCGGTCCGGTAGCCAGAAATGCTCGACATCAAGGATCGCGAGCGCAAGCAAGGCCCAGCCGAAGATGGCGCCCGCCAGCCCGGCAAGGCCAGGGTGCAGGCCCAGCGACAGCGCCCCGATGCCGCCCGCGGCAAGTTCCACCCACAAATGGCGCGGCGCAATGCCGGCCCCGCAGTGGCGGCAGTGGCCCCGCGATATCATGAAGCTGAGGATAGGTACGAGATCCCGCGCGGGCAGGATATGGCCACATGAATCGCACGCCGATCTCGCATCGGGTGTTCCAGCCCCGATTACGCTGCGCCCTGCCGGCCAGCGCAGCGTCAGCGCCGCGATGAAACTGCCGGCAATCAGCCCGACGATCGCGCCGGCACCGGCCAAAATCGCAGCGAATTGGGCCTCGCCGATCACCCCGGCAGCAATATCTGCCGGATCGCGCTGCCCGAAGCGAGATCATCGAGCGCGGCGTTGATATCGGCAAGCGGCCGCGTGCCGGACAAAAGGCGCTCGACCGGCAGCCGCCCGGCGCGCCAAAGCGCGATGTAACGCGGCACGTCCCGCGCCGGGATCGACGACCCCATATAGCTCCCCATGATCGTCTTGGCATCACCCACCAGGCTGACCGCCGGAATGCAGAGCTGTTCTGCGGGATTGGGCAGGCCAACGGTAACGCAGCGGCCGCCGCGCGCCAGCAATCGATAGGCTTCAGCCAGAACCTTTGCAGACCCGACGCTTTCGATGGCGACATTGGTGCCACCGCCGCTGACCTGCCGGATGACGGCCTCCGCATCGTCGGGATGGGCCGCCGCACGGGCGCCGAGTTCAAGGGCAAGCGCCCGCTTTTCCGCGACAGGGTCGATTGCGACCACAGGCTCGGCACCGGCGGCAACGGCACCCAGCAACGCCGCCAGCCCGACCCCACCCAGACCCCAGATCGCGACGCTCTCACCCGGGCGCACAACGGCGGAATTGAACACCGCACCGACCCCGGTCAACACGGCGCAACCGAACAGCGCACCGATTTCGGGTGGGATATCGGCATCGATGCGAACCGCCGACCGCTCATCGATGACAGCATGTTCGGCGAATGCGGATAGGCCCAGATGGTGCTGGATGTCGTGCCCGGACTCGCTGAGCCGGCGGCCCCCAGACAGCAATTCGCCGCGCCCGTTGGCGCCGGCGCCGTTCGGGCATAGCCAGCCCTCGCCCGACACGCAGGCGGTGCAATGGCCGCACGCCGGCAGGAAGGCGAGAACGACCCGGTCGCCTATGGCAAACCGGCTATCGGGCTGCCCGGTGGCGATAACCGTGGCACAGGCTTCATGGCCCAACGCCATCGGCATCGGGCGCGGGCGATCGCCATTCACCACCGACAGGTCGGAATGGCAGAGCCCGGCGGCATCGATGCGGACCAGCAATTCGCCGGCGCGCGGCGGCGACAAATCGAGGTGGGCCATGCGAAGCGGCCGGGATTTGGCAAAAGGCTGCGCTGCGCCTGCGCTGTCCAGAACGGCTGCGATGGTTTTCATTCGGTCTCCGCTTCTTTCCATGAACGCACCGGACGCGATGCCGCAAGCCCCGGCTTCAGCGATTCGCCGTCTGCCTGTGCCGGTTCGGGCGACGTTTTGCTATGCCGGTTCGCGCAAGAGCCGGGTTACGGTTGCATCAAAATCGCGCTTCGCCTTCTCATTCAACGCGCCGGTGGCTGGGCCTGCCCAACCGACATGGACTTCGCGCACCCGGCCATCGCGACCGATGAAGATGGTGGACGGGTAGACCTTTACAGGCCCCAGCGCGCCGAGCAGCGCCGTCGTCGATTCGGGCGTTGGCTGCCCCGCCAGCAACAAGGGATAGGGCAGTTTGTAGCGCGCTTTGTAATTGTCGATGAGACGGAAATTGCGGACCTTGTCGTCACCATATTCAAAATGCAGGCCGATGACTTCCAGGCCCTCCTTCTGGCGCCGCGCCGCATAGGGGCCAAGGAACACCGCCTCATCATGGCAATTGGGGCACCAGGCGCCGCCAAGCGTGATTGCGATGACCTTGCCGCGATATCTGGGATCGCTCAACGAGACATAACTGCCGTCGCTGGCAGGAAGCCGGAAAGCAAGCCGGGTCGTGTTGGCCTTTTCGACCGCGATGGCCTCCATGCTGCGGTTGCCGGCGCGGCGCGCGGTCCATGGCGTGCCATCGGCGCTGCCGGTCGCGGTGAATTGGCGGCCATCGACCAGCTTGCCCGCCTGGAATGTTGCCACCCACAATGTCGCCGCATTGCCATCGAAGGTGGAAAGCGACAGCCGGTTCCCCGAAATTTCGCCGGCCAGATAGCGTGTGTCGCCGCTTGGCAACTGCACCGAGCCGCTGACAAGATTGCCCGTCTGTTTCAACTGGGCAAGGCCCGGCCCGCCCGACGCCCCATAAGCGAGCAGCCATTTGCCGCTGAGATCGACAGCAGCGCGCATCGGCTTTGGCGAAAAACGCCAGGTGCCGCGCACGCCGTTGGCGGCCACCGTCACGGGTCCGGTGCTGCGCAACATAAAGGCCTGCCCCTGCAACTTGCCGCCCGCCGTCAGGCGCAGTTCGAGGCGTGCGTCATAGGACGGAAAGGCGACGATCAGCTTGTCACCGACAATCTCGGTCCGTTCGGCGCGCAATCGTTCCGGCGGGTTTAGCAGCACCGCAGTTGTCGTGCCGCCAGCCTGTCGCACCTGCAATCCAAACGGCAATTCGCCGCCCGGCAGCGTCAATGCAACACGCCAGGTGCCGGCAAATCCAGGTTCGGCTGCCACAGCAGGCGGTGCCAAACCAATCTGAGCGATGATGGCAAACATGATGGCCAGGCAAAACTGCACCGCGGCCGGCGCCATGCCGGCGCCGGGCCGCCACAATGCCCACCCTTGAAACCGCAGATCGATGATCGCCATGTCCGCCCCTGTTGCCAGTATCGTTTGTCCAACCCACAGTCTTGCCGATGCGTCGGCCCACCCGCCAGCCATTGATAATATGGCGCGCCAAAGCGCAACTTGCCAACGGTGCTAATGCAATGCTGCCGCCACCAGCACGGCATCGACCAGCGCCGCCGTCGCATCGACAAAGGGCACGCCAACGGCCGCAGCGTCCAGAACCAGCGGAATTTCGGTGCAGGCGGCGATGATGGCTTCGGCGCCGGCCGCGACAAGCAACGCCGCCTGATGCGCCATCGCCGCGCGAATGTCGGCGCCCGTGTCCCCGGCCTTTACCCGCGCAACCAGCGCCTCGACGGCGGCACGGTCGGGATCGATCGTGGAAATGCCCGCAACCGCCAACCGATCATGGTAAAGCCGGGCATCGAGCGTCGCACCGATCGCCAATATCCCGACTTTGCCGACCGATTTGCCGACAACAACCGCTACCGCCGCCTCCACGATGTCGATGAACGGCACCGGGCTTGCGGCACGAATATCGCCCGCCCAGCCATGGGCGGCGTTGCACGGCATCGCCAGCACCTCGGCACCCTGGGCGACAAGGCCGCGCGCCATCGCAGCGAGCACAGGGCCAGGAGACGGGCCAGCCATGGCGCGCGCCGCAGTTCGATCCGGCACATGCGGGTTGCTGTCGACGAACACCCGCGGATGGCCTGCATCGCTGCTCGCGCCAACCGCAATAACCAGCCGCGACAGGAAATCCGCCGTCGCCGCCGGGCCCATGCCGCCAATGATGCCGATTGGTCGCCAGCCGGTCATGCAGCGCCAAACAACGTGTCGATCATCGCGTCGGATTGAGCGCCGGGTCGCGAAGGTCACGCGCATAGGCGTGAAGGGATGGACTGCCGCCGGTGTGGACGAACAGCACACGCTCTTCGGGCTTGAAGACGCCGCCCCGGACCAGCGCGATCAGCCCGGCCATCGCCTTTCCGGTGTAGACCGGATCGAGCAATATCCCCTCGGTTTGCGCCAGCAACCGAACCGCCGCGACCATTTCCGGCGTCGGCAGCGAATAGCCCGGCCCTACCCAGTCATCGAGCGCCAGCGTATCGGCCCGCGCCGGCGCCGGCGCATCCAGAAGCGCGGAGGTTGCAACGGCAAGCCGGTGGACATTGCCTTCCTGCTCGCGGCGTTCGCGGCGGACATTGATGCCGATCACCGGCACACGCGCGCTGAGTGCGGCGAGGCCGGCGAGCAACCCGGAATGCGTACCGGCGCTACCGCTGGCGACCACGATCCGATCGAACAACAGGCCGGATTCAAAGCTTTGCGTCATGATTTCGGCAGCGCAGGCGGCGTAGCCCAGCGCACCCAGCGGGTTGGAGCCACCACCGGGGATGACATAGGCCTGGCCACCGGCCGCCGCGACAGTTTCGGCCTCGCGCGCCATTTCGGCCGCAAGGTCGCTGCCGGCGGGCACCATCCGGACCGATTTGGCGCCCATCAGATCGAACAGCAGATTATTGCCCAGCGCCGCCGGGTCGAAGGTGCCGGCAACCCGCTCCTCGATAATCAGCCGGCAGGCCAGCCCTTCCTTTGCTGCTGCCGCAAGTGTCAGCCGGCAATGGTTCGACTGGGGCGCGCCAACCGTGATCAGCGTGTCGGCGCCTTCGGAAAGCGCCTCGGCGACAAGAAATTCCAACTTTCGCGTCTTGTTGCCGCCGCCCGCCAGGCCGAGCAGATCGTCGCGTTTGATGAACAGCGAAGGCCCGTCGAGCACGGAGGAAAGCCGGCGAAGCGGCTCGATTGGCGTTGATCCCTGGGTGTAACGACGGCGGGGGAAGCGTGCGAGATTCATGTATAGCTTCCTGCCCGCAAACGGCACGGAGGCGCAACTGTTGCGTAATCGCCCTTGCTGAAACGTTGCGCCAATTCGCCAGGCCGAGTGATTGGCGCGGCCAAGGCCCTTGCCCCTGTCAATTTTCGCCATCATCGCCCATATGTCGGCCATGCACATGCCAACTCTTTATGCGATTGCCTGGGCGATCGGCCTCGGTCTTGTCGGCGGGCTGATGACGCCGATCGGGGATTGGTATGCCCGGCTGAACAAGCCGAGCTGGCAGCCGCCGAACTGGGCCTTTGGCCCTGCCTGGACCATCATCCTCGGCCTGGCCGGCTGGAGTGCCGTGCGCGCCTGGGATGCGGCGGCGGCGCTGGGTGACGCGGCGGCACAGCGCGACGTGTTGATCCTGTTCGGCGTCAACGGGCTGTTCCACCTGCTCTGGAGCCCATTGTTCTTCAAATTTCGCCGGCCGGACCTGGCGCTGGTGGAGGTGGTGTTTCTTTGGGGCTCGCTCGTCGCATTGGTCGTCGGCCTGCAACCGATCGACGAGACTGCGTCTTTGCTTATTCTGCCCTATCTGGCGTGGGTCTCGTTTGCCGCCTATCTCAACCTCGTGATCGTCCGGCTCAACCCGCGACACTAGGTCGTGCCAATCATCGTGGGGGAGCAGCAAATGGCGGACACCGACAACAGGAACTTCAAGGCCGTCCTGTGGGATTTCGGCGGGGTGATCACCACTTCGCCATTCGATGCGTTCAACCGCCACGAAGCGGCTCGCGGCCTGCCGCATAACCTGTTCCGGTCCATCAACGCCATCAACCCCGACACCAACGCCTGGGCCAGGCTGGAACGTGACGAGATCGACGCGGCGGGATTTGATATGGCCTTTGCCGCCGAAGCCGCCGCGCTGGGCCATGATGTGCGCGGCAGCGAGGTATTGGCGCTGTTGTCGGGGGATGTACGGCCCCGAATGGTAGCGGCGCTCGATGCCTGCCGCGCTGCCGGGTACAAGCTGGGCTGCATAACCAACAACGCCCGCGTCGGGCATGGCGCCGGCATGGCGGGCAATGCAGCGCAATCCGACACGATTACCGGGATCCTTGCCCGATTCGATGCCGTGATCGAAAGCTCCAAGGCAGGCCTGCGAAAGCCGGACCCGCGCATCTACCGCCTGATGTGCGACACGATCAGCATCGAGCCGGAATATTGCGTTTATCTCGATGATCTCGGCATCAACTGCAAGCCGGCAGCGGCGCTTGGCATGACGGCGATAAAAGTCAGCAGCGAAGCGCAGGCCCTGGCTGATCTGCAACAGGTTCTGGGCATTTCGTTGCCCTGACGCGGCCCAAGAATAAGGTCCAATATTAACTTTTCAGAAACTATTTGTTCAGTTCTCGTGCAGCCGGACGACCGCATAACGGACTTCCCACAAAGGAGACCAACATGCGACTCGGGATCAAACTGGCTACCGGCACTGCGCTTTCGCTGGCGATGATCGCCGGCAACATCGCACAGGCTGGCCCCCTTGCAACGCCTGCGGCTGCGCAGGAACGCCATGATGGCCATCGCAGTGGCGTAAACGTCGGCGCGGTGCTGCTCGGCGCCGCGGTCATCGGCGGAATCGCCGCGATTGCATCGTCTTCGCATCGTGACCGTGATCAAAATGGCTATAACGGTGGTAACGCCGGCGGTTATGATAGCGGCTATGTGCAGGGCGGCTACGGCGGCCAATATGGCCAGGACGGCTATGGCCAATATGGCTACGCCCAGAGCGGCTATGGCTATGATCAGGGCGGCGCCCGCGATGCCGTCGCACTCTGCACCCGCGCCGCCGAAAACGCCGCCGAATCGCGCCGCGGCGATGCACGGGTGACACAGATCTATCGCGTCGAAGCACAGCGCGGTGGTGCCCGCGTCGTCGGTGGCATCACATCGAGCGGGCGCTATGGCTATCGTTCGAACTATGATGACAACCGCCAGCAGGGACAGTTCACCTGCACTGCACGCTATGGCCAGGTGACCAAACTCAGCCTGCGCTGAGCCGAAGGAAGAACAAGAGCGCCGTTGCGGGCAACCGCGGCGGCGCTTCTGCGTCCGGTGGTCATGAAAATTATGGTGCCCGGGGGCGGATTTGAACCACCGACACGGGGATTTTCAATCCCCTGCTCTACCCCTGAGCTACCCGGGCGCACCAATCGCCCGGCGCTATCAGCGCGGGCGAGGGCGGGTCTCTAGACTGTCCGCGCCGTCCT
>JBBQPR010000023.1:0-37781 GCA_038217075.1 Sphingomonadales bacterium | reverse complement strand
GAAAGGATCGTTCGCGGCATTCAAGCTCGACTGTGGAAGGATGCTGAGCGGGAAGTCGCTTCAACTACCGAATAGCCTTCATCTTGGTCCGAACATCGGCACGGGCGGGGCGCCGTCGTCGGTGGGGGTCCAGACGAGTTGGACGCGCTGGCCGATCTGGAAGCTCTCCAGCGGCGCGCCAGTGAAGTTGGTCAGGATGCGGGGGCCTTCCTTCAGCTCCACATAGCCGATGGCGAGGGGCTCCGGCGTGCCGCGATACGTAACGCTGAGGGTGTAGATCGTTCCTTCTCCGGTAGCCTGTTCCAGCACGGCGCCGGGCGCAAAGCACAACGGGCAGATGGAGCGCCGATAGTAGTGCGCCCGCTCACAGCCTCCCACGCATCTGCCGATCATCAGCTTGCCTTCGCGGGCCGCGTCCCAGAACGGCTGGGTCTCCGGATTGCCCTGCGGCGCGGCGATCTTGCGGGTGGTGGGTTGCTCGGCCATGGCGCTACTCCCGCTCCAGGATCACGGTTCCGGCGCCGTGCCGGGCGCCCAGCACTCCGCCGATGCCGGTGGCGAGGGCGAGATCGCAGTTCGGGACCTGCACCTTCGGATGCGCCTCGCCCCTAAGCTGGCGCACCGCCTCGATCACCTTGGTCATGCCGCCCCGGTTGGAGGGGTGGTTGGAGCAGAGCCCGCCGCCGTCAGTGTTGAACGGCAGCCGCCCCACCCCCGAGATCAGGTTCCCGTCGGCGACGAACCGGCCGCCCTCGCCCTTGGCGCAAAAACCGAGGTCCTCGATCTGCATCAGGACGGTGATGGTGAAGCTGTCGTAGATCGAGGCATATTTGATGTCGGCGGGTTTCACCCCGGCCTCGGCAAAGGCCGCCGGGCCGGATCGTGCGGCGGCGGAGGTCGTGAGATCGAGATTGTGGCCACCCCTGGGGCCCTTCAATGCCTCCCCGGCGCCGCGTATGGCGACGAGCGGGCGTTTGAGGGCGCGGGCGATTTCGGGGGCGACGACGACCAGCGCACCGCCGCCATCGGAGACAACGCAGCAATCGAGCCGGTGCAGCGGATCGGCGATCATCGGCGAATTGATGACATCGGCGACGCTGACGACATCGCGCAGCATGGCGTGCGGGTTGTGCTGGGCGTGGGTCGAGGCGGCGACCTTGATCCAGGCGAGTTGTTCGCTGGTGGTGCCATGGTCGTGCATGTGGCGGGCGGCGCACATCGCATAGCTGCTGGCGGTGGTGACGCTGATGAAATTGTCGAAACCGGCTTCGGGTGCGCCGGGCCGGAAGCCGCCAAAAGCCTCGGATCGCGGCCGGCCGGCGAGGGTGATCAGCGCCACCGAACAGCGGCCGGTGGCGATGGCGGCGGCGGCATGGGCGACGTGGAGGATGTAGGAGGAGCCGCCGGTTTCGGTATTGTCGATGTGGCGGGGGGTGATGCCAAGGTAATCCACCATCGACAGCGCGCCGAATCCGGCCGCATCGCCGGCGCAGAAATAGCCATCGACATCGGCCAGCGTCAGCCCGGCATCGGCCAGCGCACCGCGGGCGCATTCGGCGTGGAGTTGCGGCGTCGAATGATCGGGTGCCAGCCGCAGCGGGTGTTCATAGGCACCCGCGATATAGGCCTTGTTGCGGATGGTCATGCGGCGGGGGCGGCGCCGAATGCCGCCAGCGCGCGTTCGCGGACCACCTTGTAATCGAGCTTGCCATTGGGGGCGCGCGCGACGCTTTCGACGATCAACACATGGCGCGGTGCCTTGTAGTGCGACAACAGCCCTTTGACATGGGCGATGAGTTCATCGGCATCGGGGGCGGCGGCGCCGGTTTTCAGATCGACCAGCGCGGCGATTCGTTCGCCGAAGCGGGGGTCGGGCAGGCCCGTGACGGCGGCGTCGCGCACGGCGGGGTGGCGTTTCAGCACCTCCTCGACCTCCTCGGGGAAGACCTTTTCACCGCCGGTATTGATGCATTGCGAGCCACGACCGAGCAGCGTCAGCGTGCCGTTTTCGGCAATCGTTGCCCAATCGCCGGGGATCGACCAGCGGCGACCTTCGATTTCGGGGAAGGTTGCCGCCGATTTTGCCGGGTCCTTGTAATAGCCGACGGGCAGATAGCCGCTGACCGCGACGCGGCCGCGCTCGCTGGAGCCGGGGGTGACGCGGCGGCCATCTTCGGTGAACAGCGCGCAATCGGGGCCGAGTTCAAAGGCCGCGGTGGCGACTTCGGTGGTCGCGGTCATGATCGAGGTGCCAAGGCCCAGCGCTTCGGACGAGGAAAACGCGTCGGTCAGCGTCACCTGTGGCATGTGGCGGATGAGGCCAAGCTTGTTTTCGCGCGCCCACATGGCGCCCGATGAGGTGATCGCCATGACGGTGGATACGTTCCAGCGGCCGGGATTGCCCTCGAGCGCATCGAGCAACGGCTGGGCGAACGGCTGGCCGACGACGGTGATGCGGGTCGCCTTGTATTGATCGACGATGTCCCACAGGTCATTGGCGCTGAAATGCCCTTGCGGCAGCAGAAGCACGGTGCCGCCGGCGACAAGCGCGGCCATGGCGGTGAGCATGCCGGTGCCGTGCATCAGCGGCGGTGCGATCATGGCGCGGGGGCGGATCGGCATGGCGCTGGCGCGCGGACCGGCTTCTTCCGGGCTTTCCAGCGGTGGCTGGCCGGCGAGCGGGTTGGCGCCATATTGGCCTTTGGCGAGCAAATCGCCCTGCCGCCACATCACGCCCTTTGGCATGCCGGTGGTGCCGCCGGTGTAGATGAACATCATATCGTCGCCGCTGCGGCCCCAGGGGGCGGTGACGGTGTCGGTTTTGGGGGCGATGCCGGCATAGTCGATGGCCCAATCGGGCACCGGATGCCCGTTACGGGCAATGGCGATCCAGCGTTTTACCAGCGGCAGCTTGTCGCGAACCGGGGCGATGGTGGCGGCATAATTGGCTTCGAACACCACGGCTTCGGCATCGGCATTGTCGAGCAGATAGGCGATTTCGTCGGCGGCATAGCGATAGTTGACGTTGAACGGCACCATGCCGGCCTTGAAAGCGGCGAAATAGGCGGTGAGATATTCGGCGCAGTTCTGCGTGTAGACGGCGATTTTCGATTCGTGGGTGAGGCCGGCCGACAGCAATTCCGCGGCGATGCCATTGGCTTTGGCATCGAAATCGCCCCAGTGCAGGCGATCATCGCCCTGGATGAAGGCGATTTCGTTAGGCAGGGCGGCGGCGACCGATTCCCAGATCGCGGCATAGGTCCAGGCGGTCATCGGGCGGGCCGTGCGATAATCGATGCAGCGGTGCGGTGATTCCGGCGTGCAGTCGTGCTGCAATCCCCGTTTGCAGCGGTGCTGCGATGTTCGAATCGGCCTGTCGCCACGCTGGTTTTCATCGCATCATCCCCATGATGGTCGTCTGTTTGCCGGTTGGTTTGCCGGTACGGGCGCGGCATTCACCGTCGCAACACCGATGTCCGGCATGGAATGATCGCCGTCAACCTAGCGCAATGTTCAAGCTCGCGTGGCGGTGCTGCGTGATGGCGGGTGGAAAAATGGCGGTTATGCGCGGTTTGGGTGAGGGGAATCGGTGGTGCCGCGTGGTTCCGGCGTGGGCGAACGAGCGGGAACGGCTGGTGGATCGGTGGTGCGGGGGTAGTGCGGGGGCGGTGAAGGTGCGCGGCGCGGGCGGTCGCGTTCGCCCGCCCGCGCCCGACTGTCCAAACCGCCGTTCAGACCGGCTTGGCGCCCGGTGTGCCGCATTTGGCGAATTTGCCGGTGGCGGACTTGCAACGCTTGGGCGCCGGCGTGCTGGCGGCGGGCGGGCATTTGATGAACTTGCCCTTGGCGTCCTTGCACGGCGCCGCGAGCGCCGGCGACGACAGCATCGCAAGGGCGCTGGCCGCGATCAACATCGTCTTCAACATCGATTTTCCTCCCGAAAGGCGGACCGATCCGCCGCCTGATATTGGCGCTGGCGAGGCTGAGCGGCAAATGATGAAAAAATAATCCGCCGGTCGGGTCGTGGTGCGCCCAACCATGGTCGGCATTGCCGGTTGCGGCCGGTTGCGGCCGGTTCGGGTTGCGTGCGGCGCGACACCGGCGGCCCCTTTTGCTTTGGCCGCGCTTGGCGCTAGACTGGGGTTGTTGGGAAACAGCGGCAGGCGATGCCCATCGCAAACCGCGCCGATGACAGGAGCCTGCGCATGACGACCAGCTTCAAATTGAATGGCAAGCCGGTAACGGTGGATGTGCCCGATGATACGCCCTTGCTATGGGCGATCCGCGACAGCGTGGGCTTGAAGGGCACCAAGTTCGGTTGCGGCATCGGCCAGTGCGGTGCCTGCACCGTGCATGTCGAAGGCCAGGCGATCCGGTCGTGCGTCACACCGGTGATCAGCGTCGCCGATGCGACGATCACCACCATCGAAGGGCTGGACCCCGCCGGTGCGCACCCGCTGCAAAAGGCCTGGATTGCGCACCAGGTGCCGCAATGCGGTTACTGCCAATCGGGCCAGATCATGCAGGCCGCAGCGTTGCTGGCTTCGTCGCCCGATGCCAGTGATTCCGAGATTGTCGATGGCATGAACGGCAATCTGTGCCGGTGCATGGCCTATGTGCGGATCAAAAAGGCGATTCGAGCCGCCGCGACCGAAATGAAGGGAGCCAAGGCATGAGCGCCCTCATTCCTTCCATGCCGACGCGGCGCGGCTTTCTGGTGGTGGCAGGGGTTGCCGGGCTGAGTTTCGGCTTTGCCCGCGCCGCCGGGCTCGACCCGATGCGCGGTGCCCGGGTTGGCGATGCGGCGGATGGTTTTGAACCGACGATCTGGTTCGGCATCGACAAGACCGGCGTGGTGACGATCAATATCGTCCGCGCCGAAATGGGCCAGCATGTCGGCACCGCCATCGCGCGGATCATCGCCGATGAACTGGAGGCGCCCTGGGACAAGGTGCGTATCGTCCATGTCGATACCGATCCGAAATGGGGCGACATGTCGACCGGCGGCAGCTGGTCGGTGTGGCAAAGCTTTCCACCGATGAGCCGGGCGGGTGCCGCCGGGCGCATCGCCATGATCGAGGCGGGCGCAAAGCTGCTGGGGCTGGCCCCGGCGGATTGCATGGCGCGGGACGGCATGGTCGAGGGCGGCGGCAAATCAATTGCCTATGGCGAGATCGTTGCCAGGATCACCGAAGGCAAGGCGCCGGACCGGCATTTCAGCGCCGATGAGATTGCCAAGCTGCCGATCAAGCCGGTCGCCGAACGCCGGTTGATCGGTCGCCGGGTCGATGCTGCCGATATTCCGGCAAAGACCAATGGCAGCGCGGTTTACGGCATCGATGCGGTGTTGCCGGGCATGGTGTTCGCACGGCCCAAGATGCCGCCGACGCGCTATGGATCGAAGGTGAAATCCATCGACGAGAGCACCGCCAAGAAGGTGCGCGGCTATATGGGTGCCGTCGCGCTCGATGATCCGTCGGGCAGTGTCGAAGGCTGGGTGATGGCGATCGCCGATTCTTCCGCCAGCGCGATTGCCGCTGCCGATGCGTTGAAGGTCGAATGGGTGGCGGGGGCGGCGGCGACCGTGTCCGAAAAGGCCATCCAGGACCGAGGTGCGGCGTTGCTGGCGGACCCCAAGGCTGGATCGCTGGTGATTGCCGATGCCGGCGTCGATGCGGCGTTCAAGGCGGCTACGAAGACCGTTGCCGCGACTTATACCACCAGCAGCGCGCTGCATTTCCAGTTGGAGCCGGTGAATGCGCTGGCCGCCTTCATCGATGGCCGCTGGGAAATCCACACCGGCAACCAGTGGCAGACGTTGAACCTGCCGATCATCGCCAAGGCATTGGGTGTCAGCGACGACAAGGTCATCATGCGCACCTATCTGCTGGGTGGCGGTTTTGGCCGGCGGCTGAACGGCGATTATGCGGTGCCGGCGGCGCTGACCGCCAAGGCGCTGGGCAAGCCGGTGAAGATGGTGATGACCCGCGCCGATGATGCGCGGTTCGACAGCTTCCGCTCGCCATCGGTGCAGACGCTGCGCATGGCGCTTGACAAGGACGGCAAGGTGCTGGCGATGGAGCACGCCGCCAGCGCGGGCTGGCCGACGCAGGTGCTGGCGCCGGGGTTCCTGCCCAAGGGCAAGAACGGCGTGGTCTATGATCCGTTCGCGATTTCGGGGGCCGACCATTGGTACAATGTCGGCGCGCACCGGGTGCGGGCGGTGATGAACGATGTCGCCAATGCCTCGTTCCGGCCGGGCTGGCTGCGGTCGGTGGGACCGGGCTGGACCAATTGGGCGCTGGAAAGC
This sequence comes from Sphingomonadales bacterium, assembly GCA_038217075.1. Taxonomy (GTDB): domain Bacteria; phylum Pseudomonadota; class Alphaproteobacteria; order Sphingomonadales; family Sphingomonadaceae; genus Sandarakinorhabdus. The sequence continues at coordinate 31,471 of JBBQPR010000023.1, read as the reverse complement.
TTTATCGACGAAACCGCGCATGCGGCGGGGGTCGATCCGGTGGCGATGCGGGTGACGATGCTGGATGGCAGCGGCGGCAATGGCGGGGCACCGCCGAGCGCGGTTGGCGGGGCGTTGCGGCAGCGCGCGGTCGTCAAGCGGGTGGCGGCGATGGCCGGTTGGGGCATGGAATTGCCCGAAGGCGTCGGGCTGGGCATTGCGACGAGCTTTGGCCAGGAACGCGACATGCCGACCTGGACGGCGTGCGTGGCGCGGGTGCGGGTGGACAAGAAGACCGGCGCGATCAAGGTCGAGAAGTTGAGCCTTGCGGTTGATGCCGGGACGGTCGTTGATCCCGATGGCGCGCTGGCGCAGGTGGAGGGCGCTTCGTTATGGGGGCTGAGCCTGGCGATGTTCGAGGGCACGACCTTCACCGATGGCCAGGTCGCCGATACCAATCTGGACAGTTATACCCCGGTCCGGATGGCCGATGTGCCCGAACTGGATATCGAATTCATCGACAGTGCCGAGCCGCCGGTCGGGCTGGGGGAGCCGGCGACGACGGTGGTGGCGCCGGCGATTGCCAATGCGATCTTTGCGGCTTCGGGCGTACGGTTGCGGCATTTGCCGATGCGGGGGACCGATGTGATGCGGTCGTTGATGAAGACGGCGTGAGGTTGGGGCGCTTGCGGTTGGATTGAAGCGCCCGCCTCTCCCGCTTGCGGGAGAGGCGACACGTGCGGCGTTGCGGAGGCGACCTCAGTCGTGCGCGGCGGGTGAGGGTGTGCTTGAGCTTTAAAGCAAGCAGAACACCCTCACCCGGGCCGGCTACGCCGTCTCTCGACCTCTCCCGCAAGCGGGAGAGGGGCGCTTCAATCGAACTGAAGAGGACTTTATTCTGAGGCGCGGGCTGAACCGAGCCAGGTGGCAACACGATCGATCGCCTGCGCCGCCCGGTCTTCGCTGACGGCGAAGGAAAAGCGCACGAAATGGTGGCCGTCGACGGGGTCGAAATCGATGCCGGGGGCGATGGCGACGCCGGTATCCACGAGCAGGCGGCGGCAGAAGGCCATGCTGTCCTGGGTGAAATCCCCGACATCGGCCCAGATGTAAAAGGCGCCGTCGGGCGGTGCGATGCGGGACAGGCCGATTTGGGGCAACGCCTCTGTCAGCAAGGCTCGGTTGCGGCGGTAGGTTTCGTGATAGGATTCGAGCACGTCGGTTTCGTCCATCGCCACCAGGCCGGCGTGTTGCGACAGCGACGGCGGGGTGAGGAACAGGCTGCCCATATAGGCGCGCAGCGTGTCGGCGGTGCCGGGCGGCGCGACGATCCAGCCGAGCCGCCAGCCGGGCATGGATTGATATTTGGAGAAGCTGTTGATGACGATGGCGTCGGGGTCGAACTCCAGCATCGAATGGGCGGGCTCGGCATAGGTCAGGCCGTGGTAGATTTCATCGGAAATGATGCGGACGCCATGGCGGCGGGTGGTTGCCGCCAGGGCGGCCATGTCGGTGGCGGACAGCATGGAACCGGTCGGGTTGGCCGGGCTGGCAACGATCAGGCCCGCGGGCGCGCCTTCGGGGGATCGCGCCATCGCCTCGACATGGCCGGCGCTGATCTGGAAACGGGTGCCGGCATCGGCGCCGATTTCGTGCGGCACCCGGCCCAGCGCCGCGATGGCGTTGCGATAGGCGACATAGCCGGGGCGGACAAAGGCGATGCGGTCACCCGGTGCAAACAGCGCGGCGATGGCGAGGGTGAGCGCCGGGCTGGCGCCGCAGGTCAGGATGATGCGATCGGGGTCGATATCGAGGCCGTGGCGGTCGGCATAGAGGCGGGCGATGCGGGCCTTCAACGCCTGGCTTTCCCAATAGCCGCCTGCTTCGCTGTCGAGACGGGCATGGGCGGCGGCGATGGCGCGGGGCGGGGCGCCGGTGGAGGGCTGGCCGAACTCCATATGGATGACCGAACGGCCTTCGGATTCGAGTTGGTGGGCGAGGCGCGACAGGCCCATGGCGTGGAAGGGAGCAACGGCGGCGGGGTTCATGCGGGCAGCGATACCGGATGCGGTGGCGGGGGGCGAGCGAATTGCGGCGGCGCGACCGTTGCGTGCCCGGTTGCGTGAGGGACGGGTGCAGCTAAGCTTGCGGCATGACACAGGGCAGCCGGTGACGGCGTACAGGATCGATCTGGCGGGGACGCGGCACGGCTTTGCCGATCTGCGCTGTCTGCTCGCCGCGGCGACGCCGTTGCGGTCGGGCGATGTGCTGGCCGGGATTGCTGCGGAGAGCGCCGAGGCGCGGGTGGCGGCGCGCCATGTGCTGGCGGACCTGCCGCTGCGCACGTTCCTCGTCGAGCAGGTGGTGCCATATGAAACCGATGAGGTGACGCGGCTGATCATCGATAGGCATGATGTGGCGGCCTTTGCGCCGGTGGCATCGCTGACGCTGGGGGAATTTCGCGAATTTCTGTTGTCGAATGCGGTGGATGGGGCCGCCATTGCCGCGCTGGCGCCGGGGCTGACGCCGGAAATGGTGGCGGGCGTGTCGAAATTGATGCGCAACCAGGATCTGGTCGCGGTGGCGCGCAAGGTGCGCGTTGTGACGCGGTTTCGCAACACGCTGGGGCTGGCCGGGCGGCTGTCGGCGCGGTTGCAGCCCAACCATCCGACGGATGACCCGGCGGGGATTGCGGCGTCGATCCTCGATGGCCTGTTGCTGGGGTCGGGCGATGCGGTGATCGGCATCAACCCGGCGGGTGACAGCCTGGAGGCGACGGCGACATTGCTGGCGATGCTGGACGAAATCCGGCTTGGCCATGGCATACCGACGCAAAGTTGCGTGCTGGCGCATGTCACCAACACGCTGGCGCTGATCGAACAGGGGGCGCCGGTTGACCTGTGTTTCCAGTCGGTAGCGGGGACGGAAGCGGCCAACCGGGGGTTTGGCATTGATCTGGCGTTGCTGGCGGAGGCGCATGCGGCGACGCTGTCGCTGGGCCGGGGCAGCGTTGGTAGCGACTGCATGTATTTCGAAACCGGGCAGGGGTCGGCATTGTCGGCCGGTGCGCATCACGGCGTTGACCAGCAGACGCTGGAATGCCGGGCCTATGCGGTGGCGCGGGCGTTCCGGCCGTTGCTGGTCAATTCGGTGGTGGGCTTTATCGGGCCGGAATATCTGTATGACGGCAAGCAGATCCTGCGCGCCGCGCTGGAGGACCATATGTGCGGCAAGCTGCTCGGCCTGCCGATGGGGGTGGACATTTGCTACACCAACCATGCCGAGGCCGATCAGGACGATATGGACGCGATATTGACCATGCTGGGGGTGGCGGGGATGAATTTCATCATGGGCGTGCCGGGGGCGGACGACATCATGCTCAACTATCAATCAACGAGTTTTCACGATGCGCTGTATGTGCGCGACGTGCTGGGGTTGCGGCCGGCGCCGGAGTTCGAGGGCTGGTTGGCGGCGATGGGCCTGATGGGGGCAGACGGGCGAATTGGCGGCGGCGGCGGGGCGGCGGCGGGGTTGCGGTCGATCCTGCGGCTGGGGGCGCCCGATGGCGGGTGAGATTGCGGATAGCGGCGGCTGGTTGCGCCACCTGACGCAGGCGCGGGTCGGGCTGGGCCGTGCCGGGCAGGCGATGCCGACGCGGGCGCTGCTGGAATTTCAACTGGCGCATGCGCGGGCGCGGGACGCGGTGCAGGCGGAGCTGTCGGGCGACGGGTTCGGCGCGGCCATTGGCGGGCGGTTGGTGGTGATGGTCGAAAGCCGCGCCGGGGACCATGCCACCTATTTGCAGCGGCCCGATCTGGGGCGGGTGTTGCGCGACGATGATCGGGCGCGGTTGCTGCCGGGCGATCATGACGTCGTGTTCGTGGTGGCGGACGGGCTGTCGGCGACGGCGGTGCATGCGCATGCGGCATCGGTGTTGATGGCGCTGTTCGATCTGTTGCCGGGGTGGAAGATCGCGCCGGTGGTGCTGGCGCGGCATGCCCGGGTGGCACTGGGCGATGATATCGGTGCGTTGCTGGGGGCGCGGCTGGTGGTGGTGTTGATCGGCGAGCGGCCGGGGTTGAGCGCGCCCGACAGCCTCGGCGCCTATCTCACCTGGAACCCGCGTGTTGGGTGTGCCGACAGCGCGCGCAATTGCGTGTCGAACATCCGGCCGCCGCACGGGCTGGGCCATGCCGCGGCGGCGGCGCGGATCGGCTGGTTGATGGCGGCGGCGCGGGCCAGGCAGGTGACCGGGGTGGCGTTGAAGGATGCATCGGCGGGGGTGATGCCGGCCATCGGGCAATCTTGACTCAGGCCTGAATCAGGCCATGCCGCGTCCCGATTGTGTGGGACAGCGGTATGCAAACGGTTGACCTTGCAGGGTGACTATGGCCAACTTGGCGCTCGTTCGTGTCGCCATGGGCAGCAACGCGGGGGGACAGGGGAGACGCAATGGTCTGGTCGGCGACGACAGAAGGCAGGGCGTTGGTCGCGCGGCCGAATGGCCGGATCGACGAACGCAACTGGCAGGTGTTTTCCGATAGCCTGGTCGCTGCCATCGAAACGGCGCGTGCCGGCGGGTTGATGCTTGTCGTCGATCTTGCCACCATCGATTACATGTCATCGCGGGGGCTGCGGTCGCTCAGCACCGCGCTGGTGGCGGCAAAGGCGGCATCCGTGGCGATGGTGCTGGCGGCGCCCGGCGAGGCGATGCGCGAAATTCTGGCGATCAGCCGTTATGACAAATTGTTCCGCGTGTTCGACAGCGTGGCTGCGGCCAGGGGCGACGGGGCCGCATAGGTGCGCCGGGCGGTAAAAGGGCAAGGGGGTTCGGCGATGCTGGTGCGGTTCTGGGGGACAAGGGGGTCGTTGCCGGTCGCGGCGCGGGCCGAGGCGGTGCGTGGCAAGCTGGTTGCCGCGTTGCTCGCCGCGTCCGGCCGGACGTTTGTGGATGCGGGCGAGGCCGAGGCGTTCCTGGATGGCACCCTCGATTTCGCCGGGCGGGCTGGTTATGGCGGCGCGACCTCGTGCGTGGAAATCGAGGCCGGCGATGGCAATTTCATCGTCTGCGACATGGGATCGGGCCTGCGCGAGTTCGGCATTTCGGCGATGGCGCGCGCCGCCGCCGGGCACCCCCGCCGCTATCACTTCTTTCTGTCCCACCTGCACTGGGACCATATCATGGGCTTTCCGTTCTTCGTGCCGGCCTTTGATCCCGATGCCACCATCGTCATCCACAGCGGCCATGCCGATGCCGAAACGGCGTTGCGGCGGCAGCAGGAGGATATTTCATTCCCGGTGGCGTTCGACTGGTTGCGCGCCAGGATCGAGTTCGTGACGCTGGTGCCGGGTGAAGTTTACGATATCGGTGGCACCCGCGTGAGCATCGTCGAGCAGTTTCATTCACATCTGTCCTATGGTTTCCGCTTCGACGCCGGCGGCAAATCGGTCATCTACAGCACCGACAGCGAGCACAAGGCCGAGAATATGGCGGCCGAGGCGCGGTTCGAGGCGTTTTTCGACAGCGCCGATTTCGTCATTTGCGACACCATGTATTCGCTGGCCGATGCCATGTCGTTGAAGGCCGATTGGGGGCACAGCAGCCCGCCGGTAGTGATCGACCTGTGCCGCGCCGCCGGGGCAAAGCGGCTGGCGCTGTTCCACCATGAACCGGCCTATGACGATGCGCAGATCCTCGGCATGCACCGCGATGCGATCAGCTATGAACGGCTGACGCGCGGCGATGCGCCGGCGCTGGAGGTGATCTGCGCCTATGACGGGCTTGAAGTCCGCGTCTGAGCCCAAGGCCTTGTTGCTGCCTTTGGGCCGGGTGCGGCTGGCGGGGGTGTTCGCCGGGCTGGCGGTGGCGGCGATGCTGCTGCTGTTCGCTGGCAGCCCGGTTTCGGAACGCTTGTTCGACCAATATCAGCGCTGGCAACCGCGGCCGATTGCGCAGACCCGCGTCCATATCGTGCGGATCGATGCCGAAAGTCTGCGCGCGCTGGGGCCATGGCCGTGGCCGCGATCCTATCTGGCGCTGTTGACCGACCGGTTGCGCGAGGCAGGCGCGGCGGCGGTGGGGTTCGATATCGTCTTTGCCGAGGCCGATCCGACCTCCCCGGGGCGATTTGCCGAGGCCTATCCGGGGCTGGGCGCGGCGGCGCGGGCCGAAATCGCCGGTTTGCAGTCATTGGATGAGCGTTTTGGCGCGGCGGTCGGGCGGTTGCCGGTGGTGATTGCGCGCACCGGATTGGCGGCGAACAGCGTTGAAGCGCAGGGCATCGATGCGGCGGGCAGTGCGGGCTTGCCGGTGGAGGCGCGGTTTTCGGCGGCCTTGCCGGGAGGTGTGGCGGCGTTTCCGCTGGCGCTGGGCAATGTCGATGCGCTGGAATTTGCGGCGCGCGGCCAGGGCTTGATCAATGGCGAGCCCGATTCTGACGGGGTGACGCGGCGGGTCTTGTTGGCGGCGAATGTGGCCGGGCGGGCGACGGCGGGGATGGCGCTGGAGCTGGCGCGGGTGGCGCAGGGGGCTGGCGGTGTCGATCCGGTGGTGATCGATGGGGAATTGCGGGCGTTGCGGTTGGGCACCGATGTGATTCCGGTCAATCCGCGTGGGGAGGCGCGGTTGTGGTTCGGGCAATTGCCGGATGGCAGCGAGACATCGGCGGTCAACATCATGCGGCGGCCGTTGCGCGCGGGCACGCTGGCGGGCCGCATCGTGCTGGTCGGGCCGGCGAGTGTCGGGCTGGGCGATGTGCGAACGACACCGCTGGGCCGTACCGAATTCGGGGTGCGTTTCCATGCCCAGGCGGTGGATGCGGTGTTGCAGGGTGGCTGGCTGGCGCGGCCGCGCTGGGCCTGGGCGGCGGAATGGGGGCTGGCGGCGCTGTTGCTGGCGCTGGCGGTGTGGACGGTGCCGGGGTTGCGGCGGCGGGGGGCGGTGGTGGTGCCGTTGCTGGTGCTGCTGGCCGTGCCGGGGTTGAGCTGGGGTGCGTTTGCGCTGTTGCGGCTGTTGCTCGATCCGCTGCCGCCATTGCTGGTCAGCGGCGGTGCCGGGGTGGCGATGGCGGCGATGCTGTTCGTTGAAACCGGGCGGCGGGCGCGGTTGCTGCGCGATGCGGCGCTGGCGCAGGCGGGCGCCATGGCGGCGGCGCGGGAAATTCAGTTCGCCATGCTGCCTGGGCGCGATCGGCTGGCGGGGCTGTCGGATCGCATCGACATGGATGCCGTGCTGGAACCGGCGCAGGAGATTGGCGGCGACCTGTACGATGGCTTTGCCCTGCCCGACGGCCGGATCGTGTTTCTGGTCGGCGATGTGACTGGCAAGGGGCCGGCGGCGGCGCTGTTCATGGCGGTGTCCAAGGCGCTGGCGCACAGCCTGTTGCGGCGGGGCGGCGTGCCGCTCGATGTGGCGATTTCGGCGCTGAATGATGAGCTGGCGGACGATGGCCTGGCGGTTGTCGAGGTGACCATGTTGTGCGGCATCATCGACCCGGCGACAGGCGCGATCGAGATGGTCAACGCCGGCCATGAAAACCCGCTGTTGCTGCGCGGCGATGGCCGGATCGAGCCGGTGGCGATGGAGGGTGGGCTGCCTTTGTGCACCATGCCAGGCTATCCCTATCCGCTGGAGCGGTTGCAGCTGGCGCCGGGCGAGGCGCTGGCGATCATCACCGATGGGGTGCGCGAGGCGCAGGATGCGGCGGGCAATTTCTTTGGCAATGAACGCGGCCATGCGGCGATTGCGGGCTGGCGGACCGGCCAGCCGGCGAGCACGATCACCGGGGCGTTGGTGGCGGCGGTGCGCGGGTTCGAGGCGGGCAACCCGGCGAGCGATGATCTGACGGTGATGGCGGTGTGCCGACGGGTGGTGCCGGGGGTGGTTTAGAGGGGTGGTTCGGTGCGGCGCGGGGGCGGCCTGTAACGGTCAGGGTGTCCCTCTCCCGCTTGCGGGAGAGGCGGCGGAGCCGGCCCGGGTGAGGGTGTTTTTCTGGTTTCGGGGCTGGGGTACACCCTCACCCGGCGCGCTGGCGCGCGTCTCGCCTCTCCCGCAGGCGGGAGAGGGGGTAGGTTTGTCTTACCGCACCACGATTTCGACGCGGCGATTGGCGGGGTCTTCGACGCCGTCTGCTGTGGCGTGGCCGGGGACCGGGGCGCGTTCGCCGCGGCCGACGAAGCGGGAATTGGCGGGGATCAGCCCTTCGGCGGCGAGCATGTCGCGCGCCGCGCGGGCGCGTTCGGCGGACAGGCGATCATTGTCGGCATCGCTGCCGACGCGGTCGCTATGCCCTTCGATTTGCACATCGACGCCGGGGCCGCGGGCGCGGATCTCGTCGATCAATTGCTGGCGTTCGGGCAGCGATTCGGCGGTCAGGCTGGTGCTGCCTTCCGGAAATTGCAGGATGAACCGCCGGGGCGGGCGCGGCATGGCTTCGAACAGCGCGGCATAGCGCGCCTCCGCCTTTGCCGGGTCGCCGGGGCGCAGGCTGGCGCTGGCGCCGTTGACGCGCGCGCTGGTGCCGGCGGTTTCGATCAGTTTCACATCGGCGCCGCTTTTGGGATCGACGACGGCGACCGCGCCGACCGGGCTTCCGGGCTCGCCATCGAGAAGGGTGACGGTCGAACTGGCGCAACCTGTCACGAGCATTAGCAACGGCAACCCGGCCAGCGCGGCGCGGCTCATTTTACCACCACGACAAAGCGGGTGCCGCGCACGCCGAGCACCGATGTCGGCGTCTGCACCGACATGCCGCGCGGGTTTTCATGGGCGATCTGCCCCGAAATGATGCCAAGCGTGCCCTTGTCGACCCGCGCGTCAAAGCCGCCCTTGTGGGTGGTTTCATCAAATTCATAGCGGGCGAGGCGGACGCGGCTGCCGGGGCCGACCGAAAAGCGCGTGTCGTCGATGAAGGTGATGCCGATGCGGCCATCCTTGCCGGTGACCAGCACATCGCCGGCATCGAGCCTGGTGCCGGGCATGACCGGCAATCGGGCCTTGCCGCGTTCGATCGAGGCGACGCCCTTGACCAGCTTGATCGTGGCGATTTCGGCGCGGGCGGCGGTTGCGGCCAGCGTGGCGGCGGCCAACGCTGCTGCTGCGGCCATGGTCGCCAGAAAGCCTTTGCTGCGCATCATGACTTGCCCCTTTGCTGCGTGGCGATAGGGTACGCCGCAACATGATGGCAGGCAATCGTTCAGACAAGCGTTCAGATCGGGGCAGCGCCCGGCACAGCATCGCGGCGGGGCCGGATGCGGTGTTGCTGGCGGCGACGGCGGCGCGCGAATTTGCTGTGGCGCGGGCGATCGATGCCGGTGTTGCGGCGCGGCTCGCCATTGTCGTGGAGGAACTGGTCGCCAATCTGGTCGAACACGCCGGGCTGCCGGCGGCGGCGCCGATCATGCTCGATCTGGCGGTGGATGGGCGCCAAATCCGCATCACGTTGGAAGATGGCGGCGTGCCGTTCGACCCGCGCGCGGCACCGCCACCGGCCGCGCTGCCGCCCGAAAAGGGTGGTGGTGCCGGGCTGGCGATCATAAGGGCCTGGGCACGGATCGAGCGCTATGACCGGGTTGGCGGCACCAACCGGCTGGTGCTGACGATGGCGCTACCTGGTGCCCGAGCAGGCGGCTGAAGGGGTGGCGCTTGCCAACTGCCGGGGGCTGGCCTAGCAATTTGCGCAACACTCAATTTACCAAGGGTAAGGGACACGCTATGGCTATTTTTCCGCTGACCACGCTGGCCATTCTGTTAGCGATTATCGTGTATTTCAGCCTGGCGATCAACGTCGGCAAGGCGCGCGCCAAATATGGCGTGCCGGCACCGGCCAATTCCGGCCACCCGGATTTCGACCGGCGCAACCGGGTGCATCTGAACACGCTGGAACAGATCGCGATGTTCCTGCCGGCGATATTCCTGGCGGCACCGGTGCTGGGTGATGCCATTACCGCCGGCGTCGGCCTGTTGTGGTCGGTCGGGCGCATTGTTTATGCCCGCGCCTATTATGCCGATGCCGCCAAGCGGGGGCCTGGTTTTGGCATGACCATGCTGGCGACGCTGATCCTGGTGGTTGCCGCTGCCTATGGCGCGGTGATGACGCTTTTGCACGCCGGCGTCTGATCGCCTGATGGTGACGCCCGATCCGTTGTTGCCGGGCCAGGAGAGCGTTTGGGATTATCCGCGCCCGCCCCGGCTTGAGCCGAGCGCGCGGCGGGTGCGGATCGAGCATGGCGGGGTTGTGCTTGCCGATACGGTGCGGGCGCTGCGCCTGTTGGAGACCAGCCACCCGCCGGGCTGGTATCTGCCCCAGGCGGATATCGACATGACAAGGGTGCGGCCATCGGCGCAGCGCGGGTCGTTCTGCGAATGGAAGGGCGTTGCCGCTTATTTCGATGTGGTGATCGGCGGCGCGATGCTGGCGGGTGTGGGCTGGCACTATCCCGATCCCACACGGGCCTATGCGGCGATTGCCGGGCACATCGCCTTTTACGCGGCGCCGTTCGACAGTGTGACGATCGATGGCGAAGCGGTGCGGCCGCAGCCGGGCGGGTTTTACGGCGGCTGGATCACTGGCGATGTTGCCGGGCCGTTCAAGGGGATCCCGGGCAGCCAGTTCTGGTAGCTGGCGGCGGGGTTGGCCAAGGCCTAGTCTTGTCGCAGATTTCCCGGGGAGGACGACATGGCAAGACTGGCAGGGCGCGCGGCATTTGTGACGGGTGCGGCGAGCGGCATCGGGCGGGCGGCGGCGGTGGCGCTGGGGCGTGAAGGCGCCAGCGTGTTCCTGACCGATATCGATGCAGAGGGCGGCCGCGCGACCGCCGCGATGATCAAGGATGCCGGCGGTGTCGCCGAATTTCGCGGCCAGGACGTGGTGGAGGAGCCGCGCTGGGCGGAGCTGGTGGCGCGGATGATGGCGTTGTTCGGGCGCATCGACATTCTGGTCAACAATGCCGGTATCGGCACCGGCGCGCTGGTGACGGAAATGACGCTGGACCAGTGGAACCGGCAGCTGGCGATCAACCTGACCGGCGTGTTCCTGGGCACCAAGCACGCCATTCCGGCGATGCGCCAGCCAAAGCCCGCGGGCGACTATCGCGGCGGATCGATCATCAACATTTCGTCGGTGGCCGGGCTTGCCGGATCGGGCGGGCTATCGGGTTATTGCGCCACCAAAGGCGGGGTGCGGCTGTTCACCAAGGCGGTGGCGATGGAGTGCGCCGGGGCCAAGGACGGCATCCGTTGCAATTCGGTCCACCCCGGCATCATCGACACGCCGATCTGGGAAAAGATCGACGAAGCCGGGGTGGTGAGCGCCGCCGTCGGCCTGCCGCCAGGCGCCAACGCCATCGATCCGGCGGTGATCGGCATGGGCGCGCCGTTGGGCTATCCGGGGATGCCGTCGGATATTGCCGATGGCATCGTGTTCCTCGCATCCGATGAATCGCGCTACATGACCGGGTCGGAACTGGTCATCGATGGCGGCTGGACCGCGCATTAGGATTGTGCGGCCGGATCGGCAGCCGCGACCGGCAATCGCGGTTGCCGGCCAGATCGCGGCTTGCGGGCTTGCGGGGCAGGCCGCTATAAAAATGCGCTGTTCGCCCGATTTGGGCGGGGCTGCGGAGATGCTTGATGGCCGATGAAGACCGGATGACGGTGATTGCCGAAATCCTGTGCGATGTTATCGGTGATGACGAAATCACGCTTACCCGCGCCTCGACCGCTGCCGATGTCGATGGCTGGGACAGCCTTGCCAATGTTCGGTTCATGCTGGCGCTGGAACGCCATTTCAAGGTGCGATTTGCCGCCGCCGAGGTGGCGCGGCTGAACAATGTCGGTGATCTTGTCGACCTGATCGACAGCCGCTGTTGACCTTTTGCGTCCGTTGATCTTTTGCGAGATGGCTGCACCGTTGTGCCAATCCAGTCGCCGTGACGCCTTGTGACCGGGCGGTTGCGCGTTGGCGGCATGATCCGGTGGCTGGCGCTTTTTGGTGCCGGCGCCGTGTTCGTGGGTGCCGCCAGCGAAGGTGTTGCGCGGTTGCTGGCGCCCGATCAGCAGCGCGACAGCTGCGCGATTCCCGGCACGCTGGGGCAATTCCGGCCGAATTGCACCAGTGAACCAATGAAGCTGGCCGAAGGCCCGTGGCTGACCGAACATACCAATGAATGTGGCTATCGCACCGCTGAATCGTGCCGATCCAGGGCGCCGGGGCAATTGCGGGTTGCCGTCGTCGGCACATCGATCTCGCGCGGGCATTTCGTGCCCTATGCCGAAAGCTGGGCGGCGTTGGCGACGACGGCGCTGAGGCAGGCGTGCGGGCGGCCGGTCGATTTCCAGAACCTGGCCCTGGCGCGGGCGACGGACCATGGCAAGCCGGTGTGGCGCCGGATGACCCGCAACCTGCCCGCCGCCATGGCGCTTTCGCCCGATGCGGTGGTGACGGTGATGTCGCCGCTGGATATCGGTTTTTACCCCATGCCCGGCAATGCCGGCGTGGTTGCCGGGGCTGGAGGTGCCGGGGTTGCTGCTGCACCTTCGCTTCGCGCCCGGCTTGCCAAGGTGCGCACCGACCTTGTGATCGGCAGCCGGGCGGCGATGCTGGCCAAGGATGCGCTCAACCGCGACACGGCGACCTATGCGACACAATATCTGCAGCATCGTGACGATGCGGATTATCTGCGCGTGCCGTTGTCGGCGGCGTGGCGTTATCGTCTTGGCATTGCCCATTCGGCCTTTGCCGAAATTGCGGCGGCGGCGGCGGCGCGCGGCGTGCCCTGGGCGGTGGTGCTGGCACCGGTGTATGGTGGTGCCGCGGTGGCGACGCTGCCGCGCGGCGGGCGCATCGACGCGTTGCAGCTGGGGCGGGCGATTGGTGACGATGTCCGGGCGCAGGGTGGGCATTTCATCGATCTGACGACGCAATTTGCCGCGACGCCGGCCTTGTCGTCGGCCTATTACATCGCCGACGGACACCCCAATGCCCGGGGCAGCGCGATCATTGCGCGCGGTGTCACAGGGTTGCTGGCATCGGAAATGCCGGCCTTTGCCAGCTGCGGACCAGTGACCTGACGACGCCTTCCTATCAATTCGTCGGCTTTGCGCTGATCGTTGCACTGATCGTGCACCTGTCGCGCGGGTTTGGCTGGCGCAGCGTGGTCATGCTGGCGGCAAATGTCATTTTCATGGCTGGTTTTGCGGCATCGCCGATGGCGCTGTTGCCGCTGGCAGCGTTCCTGCTGCTGGGGTTCGTGGCGATATGGCTGTTGCAATCGGGGCGGCAGCGGCTGTTGTGGCCCGCCGTTCTGGCGACGCTGGCGGGGTTTTTCTGGCTGAAACGCTATAGTTTCGTGCCCGAGGCCGTGTGGCTGGATTCGCCCTATGTGACGATCGGGCTGTCCTATATCTTCTTTCGTGTGCTGCATCTGGTCATCGATGCCGGGCAGGGGGTGCTGGTCGAACGGTTGTCGCCGCTTGATTACCTCAACTACACGCTGAATTTTCCGTGCATCGTCGCGGGGCCGATCCAGATGTACCCGGATTTTCAAAAGGGGCAGGAAGGCCGGCCCGATGTTGCGATCGTCGCCTGGGCGGCCTGGCGGATCCTGACCGGCCTGTTCAAGGTCCTGGTCGTTTCGGCGTTCCTGGACGCGGGCCAGCAACAATTGCGCACGGCGCTGTTGGCCGGCGATGGCAATTCGGTGCTGCTGGCAGCCGGTGTCGTGGCGCTGTTCCCGGTGTACCTTTATTTCAATTTTTCGGGCTATACCGATGTCGTTGTCGGCGCGGCGCGCCTGATGGGGCTGCGCCTGCCGGAGAATTTCAACCGGCCGTTCAGCGCGCCGAACTTCATCGATTTCTGGAATCGCTGGCACATAACGCTCAGCACCTGGTTGCGCACCTATGTGTTCAGCCCGCTGCTGATGCTGTTGCTGCGGCGGTTGCCGGCGCGGGCGTTGACCGGGCTGCTGACCAGCCTGTGCTTTTTCGTGACCTTCTTCCTGGTTGGCGCCTGGCACGGGCAAACATCGGAATTCCTGTTCTTTGGTGTGCTGCAAGGTGGCGGCGTGAGCGTCAACAAGCTGTATCAGATCGCCATGGAGGCGCGATTGGGGCGCAAGCCCTACAAGGCGCTGGGCGGCAACCCGGTGTATGCTGCCTTGTGCCGCGGTCTGACATTTACGTGGTTCGGCTTCACGCTGCTGTGGTTCTGGAGCAGCTGGGGCGATATCGGCGACTATGCGACGGCAGCCGGCCCGTTGGGGTGCATGGCCGCGGCGGCGCTGATCTGGGCGACGGCGACGCTGGTGCTGGAAATCATGCGGCGGGTTCGCGGCTGGATCGATGGCCATCGGGCGGTTTCGCGCGCCGGTTTCACGATGCCCGATTTTCGCGCTGCACAGGCCGGCGCGATGGTGTTCCTGCTGCTGGCGCTGAACGTGCTGATTTCAGCGCCGCCACCGCCGATCGTCTACAAGCAATTCTGACGGCCGGTCGAGAACGGTTCGCGACAGCAAGGATCAGCGGCGATTGCCTGCGGCCCGCGGGGCCATGGGATACGGCCCGCGGGGCCATGGGATACGGCCCGTGGGGCCATGGCCAAAGCCGGTTGGTACCGACTTCGCCGCAAATGACCCTAGAGGTGGATGTGTGTCGCGGTTTCGACGACGCGGCTGTTGCCTCGCGCATTGTGCAATTGTTCCAGCCTGTTGACCTGCCCCAGACTGTTGATCAGGGCATAGGCGGCGGCAAGATGGCCGCTGCGATGCAAAGCGAGCAGACTGTCGTCCGGCAACAACCCCAGCGCGATCGGATCAATCGTGTAGGCACCCTCGATATCCTGCTGGCGTCGATCTTCGAAGCTGAGCGACAGCGTCATCGGCCTGACGATTTGCGCCGCGACGATCGTGTGCACGAACACCGCCGCCGCTTCGGCATCGGCGCGCATGCGCGCAAGCAGGGCGCGCCGCTGCCCGAGAAAGCCCGTTTCGGCGCCATCGGCATCGAACAACGGCGTGCCGCTGGCGCGATTCAGCAAAGCGCTGGACTCGTCGATACAGGCAACCATGTCGCCGCCATCCGGCGCGCCAAGGCAAAATGGCAGCCGCAGGATATTGAGCGGCAAATAGGTCGCAAGCCAGTTTTCGCCGAGTATAAAAAGATTGCAGCCGGCATCGAAGCCCAGCAGCGCCACCAGGCGAAAGCCGCCAGTGGCCGAATCCTTGATCAGCACGATCGGATAGTCGCACCCGGCCAGTGCCACCTCCCCAAGCCCGATCGGCACATGGCCAAGCGTAGCCGCAGCGGCGATGTCGGTGCCGCTGTTGACCCGCAGGCCACCATGCCGCGCCCGGTCTATCACGGCGATGCTAGCGGTCATGCGAATGCCCTGTCTTGCGGTTCATATCGGCTGGGTCTTGCGGTTCATATCGGCTGGAAGCCATGGACACGCACCGCATCGAGCAGGCTGCGGTGCGCCGGCAGTTCCGCCAGCGCCCGTTCCTGCTGGCGCTGTGTGGCGGCAAAGCATCGTTGTGCCAGCGCCGCTTCGGCCGCCACCTGCGAACCGCCGGCGAGTTCCGATTCAAAGCCCATGCCGTGCAGGACATATTGATAGCTCGGCCATGAGAAGACCTCTGGCTGATGGGCAAAATCCTGCGGGCCCGGCGGATGGTGACGCCACAACGCCAGTTGCTCGCGCAGCCGATCGGGGATCGATGCCGGATCGCGGTTATCACGCCAGAACGCCGTGTCATTGCGCTTGGTCAGCACATAGTGGAGCTTGAGGAAATCAATGATCCGCCCCCAATGGTGATCGAAGGCGGTGTTGAACTGCAATGCCAGCGGCGCCATGACGGACCGATTGCGCGGCAGGCGGTCGACGATGAAATCCACCGCCGTTTCGATCAACATCAGTGCCGAAGCTTCCAACGGCTCGAGGAACCCGTTGGAAAGGCCGACCGCGACGCAGTTATTGACCCAGAACCGTTGGCGATGACCGGACCGGATGGGGATGCGGCGCGCGACGAGATCCTTGGCGACCGGCCCGAGATAGTCGCGCAGTGCTGCCTCCGCCGCATCATGGCTGGTGTGCCGGGTTGAATAGACATGGCCGGTACCGCGCCTCGTCGGCAGGCCGATATCCCAGATCCAGCCGGCATCCTGCGCTGTCGAAATCGTCTGGCTGGCGACAGGATCGGTTTCATGTTGATACGGCACCTGCAGGGCAACCGCGTGATCGACGAACAGCACATCACTGCATTCGGCGAACGGCACCCCATAGGTCTTGCCGATCAACAGGGACGCAAAGCCGCTGCAATCGACAAAAAAGTCCCCGGCGACGACGCCCGTGTCGCGGGTGTTGACGCCTGTTACAAAGCCTGAATCATCGACTTCGACCGCCATCACGTCATCGACGATGTGCCTGACGCCCAGCCGGTCGACGCAATGCGCCTTCAGCATCGCTGCGAATTTCACCGCGTCCAGATGGTAGGCATAGTTGGCGAGGCCGGCATATTCGGGCGTGCTGATCGATTTGGGCGCCAAGCCGGCATCGCAGAGCGCCGATTGGAAATCGACTGCATGCGCGAAGTCCGGCCCGGCGTTGCCGCGCGTGCGGAGCCAGTGCGCCGAAAGATTGATCTGCGTTGCACCCTGCGGCGGGTTGAGCGGGTGGTAGTAGCTGTCGGCGGCGCTGCCATCGACCCAGCCGACAAAGCGGGCGCCCTGCTTGAAGGCGGCATCGCAACTGCGGAAGAGTTCGGTTTCGGGGATGCCGATTTTGCGCAGCGTGTTGCGCATGGTCGGCCAGGTGCCTTCCCCGACCCCGATCGTACCGATGGTTGCGGATTCGACGAGCGTGACCTGAACGCCATCATCGCCGGTGTTGCGATGCGCCGCCGCGATGCGGGCAGCAGCGACCCAGCCCGCTGAACCGCCGCCAACGATCACGACGTGCCGAACCCTGTCACTCATGGCGATGCTCCATGCCCCTCTATAACCGATGCAAGCGACGTGTCGGCAAGCCTTTAGCCACGGGCGCCGGCAGAATATGCGCGGCCATTTTGCCACTCTGCCCGAGTATTTCTGGGCCATATCAGCTTTTATTTGATTTATCGTATAAAACCTATAAGTCAAATCAGGGACGGTCTGGCGATGCGCGCCGGACGGACAAATTGTGCACCGGCCGACAAAGGCCAGGCCTTGGGGAGTATGCGATTGTGGCAAAGTTCAGGAATTTGAATTCTGGTATCCGCATCCGGGCACTGGCGTGTTGCAGCGTCATCGCCGTTGCCGGCGGTGCGGTGCCGGCGCTGGCCGAGGCGGCAGCGAGCGATGCCGCATCCCCAAGTGTTGCCACCGATGAGATCGTCGTGACAGGCATCCGCGGCAGCCTTCGCGCTTCGGCCGCGCTCAAGCGTGATGCCACCGGGATCCTCGATGCCATTGCCTCGGAAGATCTGGGCAAGTTCCCCGATTCCAATGTGGCTGAATCGCTGCAGCGCATTCCCGGTGTCACCATCGATCGCAGCGGCGGCGAAGGCCGTTTCGTCACGGTTCGCGGCTTTGGCCCGGCATTCAACACCGTTCTTGTCAACGGTCGCAGCTTTGCCAGCGACAACATCGGCCGCGAGTTCAGCTTTGATCTTCTGGCTGCCGAACTGATCAGCGGTGCCGAGGTCTACAAGAGCTCGCTTGCCCGGCTGCAGGATGGCGGCATCGGGGCCACCATCAACATTCAGACTCCGCGGCCGCTCGATTTGAAGAATTTCCAGATTATCGCCAGCGCCAAGGGCAATTACGAACAGAACAGCAAGAACATCACGCCGCAGGGTTTTGCGCTGGTCAGCTTCAAGAACCAGGCCGAAACGCTGGGGTTGCTCGTTTCCGGATCATATCAGAAGCGCGATTCACGCACGCCCTATATCGAGAACCGCGGTTATCTGCCCGGCTCCACGGTCGGCCCGGCCAGCAACCCGCTGTTCACCAACGTGTTTGCGCCCCGCAACCAGGATACCGGCGTCACCACCGAAAGCCGCGAGCGCATCGGCCTGACGGCCACGGCGCAGTGGAAACCTGCAGACAATGTCACGCTGACGCTCGATGGGCTTTATAACAAGTTCAACGATGTCGTGGACAACAACGCCCTCGGCGCCTGGTTCGAGCCATCGCAATACACAGCAGCGCAGATCGATTCGAACCGCACCGTCACGTCGCTGACCACCAATGGCAATGCCGATCTGATCGTTTCTTCGGCGAGCCGGTTTGTTGAAACCAAGGCTGTCGGCCTCAACGCCAAATGGGAAGTCACCGATAATCTGACCGTCAGCTATGACGGATCATGGTCGCGTGCGACCGATAGCGCCGGCGGCCGCAACCTTTTCACGGTCATCGGCATTCCCAGCCAATATTCCTTCGCGCAGGCCGTGGGCGGCGGCTTCCCCTCGGTCACGAATTTCTCGTCCGACATCACCAACCCCAATCTTGGTCGCACGCACATCGCGCTGCGCACCGGCAACGACCAGTCCGAACGCGTGAACGAGCACCGGTTCGATGCGGTATGGAAAGGCGATGGCGATACGCTGAAGGCGTTCCGGATGGGCTTTGTCTACACTGGCCGTTCAAAGAGCAGCCAGCTTGTGGCGACCAACCCAAACACAACGTGCCTCTACTGCGGCTACAACACGCCGGCGCCCGCATCGTTGTTGCAGCCCTTTTCGGTCGGGAATTTCCTGTCCGGTGGCGGCACGGTGCCGCGCAATTTCCAGACATATGATGCAAACGCCTATCTGGCCTATCTTGAAAGTCCTGCCGCTGCTGCTGCGCTGAACAGCTTTTACGGGGCGCCTCCCGGCACGGTTGCCGGCCTTCTGGCGGCAACCAACGGCTATGCCGCGACGCCGCAGGCAAGTTCGTTCAGCGTGACCGAAAATGTCTATGCCGGTTATGCCGATGCCGATTTTGCAGGCGACTTCGGGTCGATGCCCTGGTTCGTCAACATCGGCGGGCGTTACCTCCACACCAGCGTGAAGGCGTTCGGGCAACAGCTCAACCTGCTTGATCTGCTGCCGGTTTCTGGCGATCCGACGATTTACACAGGCGTATTCGCCAATGGCGGCACACCGGTATCGACAACAAAATCATCGAGCTATGATTATTTCCTGCCCAGCCTGAACGCCCGCATCAACCTGCGCGATGATGTCGTCGCCCGGTTTGCAGCATCGCGCACGCTCACCCGGCCTCAGATTGCCGATCTGGCCCCGCGCACCAACTTCGACGTGCTGCGGCCGGCCAGCCTTAACGCCAGCGGCGGCAATCCCGATCTGAAGCCCTATACGTCGGACAATTTCGATCTGTCGTTCGAATGGTATCCGAACAAGAGCAGCCTGTTCTCGGTCGGGCTGTTCTACAAACGGGTGAAGAACTTCATCGTCCAGACCCGCGCCAACGAGATCTTCGCCATCGCCAACGCCGGCAATCTGCCGGTCGGCGGCAACATCACCGGGCCGAATGAAGCCACCTTCAGCGTGCGCCGCCCGCGCAACCAGGAAGAATTGTCTGTGCGCGGTGTTGAACTGAACGCCACCCATACATTTGACTGGCTGCCCGGCATGTGGAGCGGGTTCGGCATTGCCGCCAACGCCACCTTCGTGTCCAGCAGCGCGCCGTTCGATCAGGCCTCGACTACCCAGTCCTTCGCGCTCGAAGGTTTGAGCAATTCGCAGAATGTCACCGTCTTTTACGAAAAATACGGCCTCTCGCTGCGCGCCGCCTACAACCATCGCGGACGCTTCCTGCAGTATCTGGTAACGCCGGGCGAGGGCGGCGATCCGGTGTTCGTGCGCCCCTATCAGCAGGTTGATGTGCGCGCTGCGTACAACTTCCTTGAACATTACCAGGTGTTTTTCGAAGGCACCAACGTCCTCGATGCCCAGAACGTCACGACGGGCCGGTTCGATAACCAGGTGCTCAGCGTCCGCAACACCGGCGCACGCTATGCGATCGGGGCGCGCGTGGACTTCTAGCGCCACCGCGACTCTTTTGGCGGCGGTTTGCCAACGCCGGGCAAGCCGCCGCCAGCACATTCGCCAAATCGCCCCATTCTCGCCCGAGCGCGCGCCGTCTTATGGCGTGATGGTGGCGGGCATCGTGGCAGAGGCCCGTTCGCCGATGCGCATGACCGATCACAATTTTAGCCAGATTGCCGATCGCAGCTTCATCGGAACGTCGGGACGACCATCGGCGACCGGTTCGACGCCGATGGCGTGATTGCTGCCGGCGTGATTGCTGCCCTTGCCAAAATCATAACCATCGGCGGCCCGGATGATCAATTCGCGGCGGCCTGGCTGAGAAGCGCGCAAAAAACCTGTCCAACGCGACGGTTGACCATGGTTATTTGTATGATAAATATGAAATGATATTGGGTAATCCATCACCGCGGGCAAGGCGCGCAAATGGCGGCGATCTTGGACCGGTCGCCCTGAACGTGCTCGCCAAGAAGCGCGACAGGCCAAAAATCCGTGCAGAAGGGGAAGTTCGTGCTGGGCGTCTGCTATTATCCCGAACATTGGCCCGAGACATGGTGGGCCGGCGATGCGGCACGGATGAAGGCGCTGGGCCTGACCTATGTGCGCATCGGCGAGTTCGCCTGGTCGCGGCTGGAGCCGGCGCCGGGCATTTTCGATTTCGGCTGGTTCGATCGCGCCATCGAGACGCTGGCCGCAGCCGGCCTGCAGGTCGTCATCGGCACGCCGACAGCGACGCCGCCCAAATGGCTGGTCGATTGCCACCCGGACATCTTGCCGGTGGATGTGAAGACCGGTCGGGTGCGCGGTTTTGGATCTCGGCGGCACTATGATTTTTCGAGCCTGGCTTACCGGAAAATGGCGATCGACATCAGCGAACGACTGGCCAGGCGCTATGGCGAGCATCCGGCGGTCGCAGGGTGGCAGACCGACAATGAACTCGGTTGTCACGACACAGCGCCCAGCGCCTCGCCTGCCGCGCGTGACGGATTTCGCGCATGGTGCCGGGCGCGCTACGGCGATATCGCATCGCTCAATACCGCATGGGGCAACGTCTTCTGGTCACTTGAATATCGCGATTTTGACGAGATCGAGCTGCCCTTTGGCGCGGTTACGGAAACCAGTCCGGCGCACCGGATGGCGTTCAAACGCTATACGTCGGACCAGGTCGTCGCCTTCCATGATGCGATGGTCGATGTGATCCGGGCGCATTCGCCGGGCCGCTTCATCACGCACAATTTCATCCCGATGCACGATACCGATGTCGACAACCATGCGCTGGCGCGGAAGCTCGATTTTGCATCCTATGACAGTTATCCGCTCGGCCGCATCGACCTGGTGATGGCCAAGGCGCCGGCCGAACAATTCCGCCGGTACATGCGCACCGGCCACCCCGATTACAGCGCCGTGTTCTTCGACCAGACGCGCGGGCTGACCGGGCAGCGTTTCTGGGTGATGGAGCAGCAGCCAGGGCCGGTGAACTGGGCTGGCCACAACCCGCGCCCGGCGCCCGGCATGGTGCGGCTGTGGACATGGGA
This sequence comes from Sphingomonadales bacterium, assembly GCA_038217075.1. Classification (GTDB taxonomy): domain Bacteria; phylum Pseudomonadota; class Alphaproteobacteria; order Sphingomonadales; family Sphingomonadaceae; genus Sandarakinorhabdus. Next base: position 9,932 of record JBBQPR010000023.1, on the reverse strand, counting down.
AGCGTTCGCGCACGGCGCGGATGTGGTGAGCTATTTCCGCTGGCGACAGGCGCCGTTTGCGCAGGAACAGATGCACGCCGGGCTGGAGCGCCCCGATCGCACCCCGGCCGAGGCGTGGCCCGAGATCGAGCGGGTGACAGCGGAACTGGCGCAGATCGATCTGGCCGAAAATCCGGTTGTCTGTGCAGCGGTCGCGATCATTGTCGATGTCGAGGCCCAATGGCTCGGCGAGATCGAACGGCAGGGCGACAGCTATGATTACAACGCGCTGTTGCTCAGCTGGTACGGCGCGCTGCGCAGGCTCGGCCTTGATGTCGACTTCATCGCACCGGATGCAGACCCGTCGCCATACAAGCTGATCATCGCCCCGGCGGTCGCGATGCCGACCGAAGCGATGGTTGCGCGGTTGCAGGCATCGAACGCGGTCACCTTGTTCGGGCCGCGATCGGGCGCGAAGACCAGGGACGTGACCATCCCGGATGGCCTGGCGCCAGGCGCGTTGCGAAGCCTGTTGCCGATTCGCATCCTGGCGGTGGAAACGATCCGGCCGGATTGCCCGGGCACGATCCGCCTTGGCGACACGGATCACGACAGCATGACGTGGCGCGAGACGATCGACCCCGGCGAATGCGAGGTTCTGGCACGCTATGAGGATGATGCGCCGGCGCTGGTGGCATCGGGCCGCCACCATTATCTTGCAACGGTGACCGGGCCATCGCTGCTCGACGCCGTGTTTGCCGCATTGTGCGAGAAGGCGGGCGTGGCAGCGCAAGCGATGCCCGAGGACGTCCGCATCCGGCGACGAGGCCAATTGTGCTTCGCGTTCAATTATGGCGCCGTGCCGGTGACCTGCCCGGCGCCCGACGGCGCCCGGTTCCTGATCGGCGGCGCCACGATAGCCCCGCGTGATTTGTCGATATGGAAGTTTCAATCATGAAAAAGCGCTGGATTGTCGGGCTGCTGCTCGCGCTGGCCGCCCCCGTCGGGGCCCAGATCCCCGCCCGGCCGCCAATCGCGGCCGACGCACCGGAACTCGCGCGGCGCGGGACGTTCCCGGTGGGCACCCGGACGATGACCTTCATCGATCCTGCGCGCCCCGATGTGCTGCAACCCGATGCCGCGGCGGGTTTTGCGCGCGCCCCGCGGGCGTTGCCGGTTACGATCTGGTATCCTGCCGCCGACGCTGCGAAAGACCGCCAACGCATCACCTATTCGATGCCCGCGCCGTTCCTGGCGGGGCGCAAGCGCGAGCCCGGCCTGATGCTGAGCTTTGCCGGCCTTGCCGCGCGGGATGCCGCGCCGGCAGCGGGGCGGTTCCCCCTGGTGATGTTGTCGCACGGCTATAACAACCGGGCTGTCGGGTTCAGCGATCTTGCCGAAAATCTTGCCTCGAAGGGGTATGTCGTCGTCGCGATCGAACATGGTGATATCGACCCCGCCACGACCAGATCGCCGTTCACCTCGTTTGCGGGCGTGCTGATCAACCGCAGCGCCGACCAGCGTTTCGTCATTGCCGAAGTGGCGCGGCGCGCCGGCACGGATCGAGACAGTGTTTTTGCGCATGTCGACGCCGCGAACATGGCGCTCGCCGGCTATTCGATGGGCGGCTATGGCGCGATCGCAACGGCAGGCGCCGGCTATGATCCCAAATCCCCGATCATGGCGATGATTCCCAACGGCATGCTCACAGGTGCCATGGAGGCGGACGACGCGCCGGTTCCGGGGTTGAAGGCATTGATATTGTTTGGGCCGTGGGGCGGCGCCCCCGGCTCGCGGGTGTGGACCCCCGCCGCCCTGGCGCGGATTGCGGCGCCCACGCTGATCATCGATGGCGACCGCGACGACATCGTGGATTACGCAAAGGGCGTGCAGTGGCTGTTCGACGGGATGGTCGCGTCTGACCGGTACCTGCTCACCTATCGCGAGGCGCGGCACAATATCGCGATGAACGAGGCGCCCGCCGCCGTCGCAAATGATTATCTTTATATCGACAAGTTCGACGAGCCCGTGTGGCGCAAGGATCGTATCCTCGCGATCAACGCGCACCTGATAACCGCGTTTCTGGACTGGCATCTGAAGGGAATCGCCGATCGCGCCGGTTACCTTGACGTGCCGACCCCGGTTGCGGACGACGGCGAATGGCCGCTGAAGGCCGGCGAAGCCTCTGGCACGGACGTTGCACAGGCAACCGGCGCGACAGCAGCCTATTGGCGCGGCTTCCAACGGCGCTGGGCGCTTGGACTGGAACTGCATCATGTACCGGCAGGGGATGGCAGCCATGGAACTCGGTAACCTCCAGATCTGGATCTGCGTCGGGCTGACGCTCGCGGTCGCGCTTGCAACCTTCTGGCAGGTGCACCGGACCGGGGGACGCGGCGGCAATTCGGCGCGCGAATTCTTCCTTGCGAACAAGGGACTGTCCTGGTTCTTCGTGGCTGGTTCCATCACGATCACCAACCTTTCGAGCGAACAGCTCGTCGGATCGAACGGTAACCAGATGGCGCTGCTCGCCTGGTGGGAATTGTCGGCGGTCGCGGGGCTGCTGATGCTCGCCCTGGTCTTCCTGCCCATCTATTATCGCTATCAATGCACGACCGTGACCGAGCTGCTCGAGAAGCGCTATGACAACGTCAACGTCCGCGCCGTGATCGGCGGCCTGTTCCTGTTCGGCAACATCGTCATTTACCAGCCGATCATGCTCTACACGAGCGCGCTGCTGATGAAATCGATGTTCGGGCTCGACACGCCGATCATCGTCCTTGCTGCGATCTTCGGTGTCGCGGGTGCCGCCTATGCCATCATCGGTGGCCTGCGTGCGGTAGCGATCACCGATACGTTCAGCGGGGTGTTGCTGCTCGGCATGGGCACGCTGATCGTCTTTCTGTCGCTCGGCGCCATCAATTATGATTTCAGCGGAATCCCGCCCGAACGGCTGACGATGATCGGCGGGCCGGAAAGCCCGATCCCGTGGCCGACGCTCTTCACCGGCATGATCTTCATCCAGATGTTCTATTGGTCGACCAACCAGACGATCACGCAAAAGGCGATGGGGTCGCCGAACCTCAAGGAAGCGCAGAAGGGGCTGTTCGCCGCGATTCTGCTGCGCGTGATCATCATCCCGCCGATGGTCGTGATTCCCGGCATCGTCTCGTACAAACTGTTCGGGCATCTTGGCGATCAGGCGTATGGCCGGATCGTCCAGGCGGTGCTGCCGCACTGGCTTTCCGGGCTGTTCGCGGCGGCGATCGCGTCGGCGGTGCTCGCGCATTTTGCCAGCATCATCAATTCGTCCGCCGCGCTCTATGTCTGCGACCTCCACGAAACCTATATCGACAAGAATCCCAATGTGGCGCGGCTGAGCGGGCTGATCAGCGCAGGGTTCGTGGTCGTCGCGATCGCGCTGGTGCCGGTCTACAGCAGTGCCGAAAGCATCATAAACCTGGTCCAGCAACTCAATGGCCTCACCAGCATGCCGGTGCTGTCGGTCTTTGTGGTAGGGCTGCTTTTCCGGGGGGTCGAAGCACGCGCGGCGATCGCCGGGCTGATCTTCGGGATCGGGCTCTATGCGGTCTTCACCTTCGCCTGGACGCCGGTTCACTATATCCATCTGATGACGGTGACGCTGTTCGCATCGATCGGCTTTTCGCTGGCGGTCAACCGGTTCGTGCTTGGCAAGACCGCTGTGCCGATCTGGGTGAAGGGGCCGGGGCATGACGCCGATCCACTTGTCTCGGCACCCTCTGGATGACCAAAAGCGCTGCGTTCAGCCCGCGTCGTCGGCCTTTCCGGTATCGATCAGTGCAAGAACGTCGCCGATAAGTCCGCGCATGGCGCTGCGGGCGCCGGCGCTGTCGCGCCTGACGATCGCATCGTAAACGGCTCGATGGGCTGCGATGCTCGCCGAGCGGCCGTTGATGCGGTTCGTGTAACGAATCGAGGTCGCCAGCGCGCTCGCCACCATGCCACGGAACTGCTTGTAGAAGGGGTTTCGTGATGCTTCGAGCACGGCAACATGAAAGGCAATGTCGGCGGCCAGCGTGTCGTCGGCACCAGCCTCGGCGGCGACCATGCGGGCAAGGCCGGCGCCTATCGCGCTTTGTTCGGCGTCGGTGGCCGCTGCTGCTGCCAGCGCCGCCGCCTCGGGCTCGATGGCGACGCGCAACTGGTTGAAGTCACGTAGCAATTCGACCGAGAATTTGCGTTCGAGCAGCCAATGCAGCACATCGCTGTCGAACAGGTTCCATGACGTCGCCGGCTGCACGATCGTCCCCTGGCGCGGTCGCGCGCTGAGCAGCCCCTTGGCGGTCAGCATCTTGACCGCCTCCCGCGTTACCGAGCGGCTGACGCCATGGGCGCGGGCCAATTCGGCTTCTGTCGGGAACGCGACGTCGTCATATTCGCCGATCACGATGGCGCGGCCGATGACATCGAGCATGCCATAAGTGAGATTGCGGCCAAGGCTGGTCCGCATGTCGGCCGCTCGGGTTTCAATGACGATGACGGGTCCCTTCCTGCTCGACAAGCGTGGCAAGTTTAGGCGCACGCTGCGCACTATTCAATTACCGCCTATGGGGAGAGTCGGATAGATAAGATGAATACCGCGTCGATGGCCTGCAAACCGTTATGGCCGCCGGCGATTTTGCCGCAGCGGTGATTTTCAGGCTGCGTTCGCTTCAGGCGCTGCGGGAGGCAACGCGCTCCAGATGCAGGATCATCGCGGTGCCGGGGTGAAGGCGTGGCGGCTGGAACCCTGCCCGCATCAACGCCGCGCCGCGGAATATGCCGCCCTCCTGCAGCGGCCATGACGCGCCTGGCTTGGGCGGCCACACAAGCCGCATCGCATAGTCGCCAGCCGGGTCCAGCCCGGTCAGTCGCAGCGGTTCGGCAAAATATCCGCGTTGTTCGTTGACGAGCGTATAGGAGAGAAGGGCCTCGCCTTGGTCAGCAGCGATGATCGCGAAGGCGTTGACACCCTCGGCAGCGTCGATGCGATGAAGTTCGCCGGTGTGGATCAGATCACGGTGCGCCTTGTGCAGCGCCACGCCGTCGGCGAGATCGGCGGTTTCCCCGGCATCGAGATCACGCAGGTCTGCCTCGATGCCCATGTGGCCGAACAATGCCGTTGCGACCCGGAGCGGCATCGACAGCCGCCGACCAGTGATATGACAGCGCGTCGGCCCGACATGCGCGCCCATTATTTCAGCGGGGAAGAAATGCGAAAAGCCGCGCTGGATCGCCAATCGGTCGAGCGCATCGTTTGAATCGCTGGTCCAGATGCGGTCGGTGTGCGCCAGCACGCCAAAATCGGCGCGGCCACCGCCCGAGGCGCAGCTTTCGATCTCGACCTGCGGAAAGGCCGCGCGCAGCCGTTCGAGCACGTCGTAGAGACCGAGCACATGCGCGTTCGCACCGGCTCGACCATCGGCGCCGCCCGGTTGGCTGAGATCGCGATTCATGTCCCATTTCAGGTAGGAGATCGGATATTCGGCGAGCAAGGCGGCGATATCGGCATATAATCGATCGCGCACTTCGGCGCGGCCGAAATCGAGCGCCAGTTGGTGGCGAAAGGGGATCTGCGGCGCCGGCGGCGTTGCCAACACCCAGTCAGGGTGGGCGCGAAACAGGTCGCTGTCCGGGTTGACCATCTCGGGCTCGACCCACAGGCCGAACGCCATGCCCAGCCCGCGAACCTTGTCGATCAACGGGCCAAGGCCGTCCGGATAGATGCTGCGATCAACATTCCAGTCACCGAGCCCGGCACGGTCGTTGCGGCGCCCCTGGAACCAGCCGTCGTCGAGGACGAATCGTTCGACGCCGATGTCTGCCGCCCGTTCGGCAAGTGCCATCAGCGTCGCCGGGTGATGGTCGAAATATACCGCTTCCCAGCTGTTGTAATGCACCGGGCGCGGCTTGGCGCGCAGGCGTTGATGTTCGGGACGCGCGCGCAAAAAGGCGTGGAATTGCCGCGAAACGCCGCTCAGCCCGGCCTCGGACACGGTCGCATACAAGGGCGGGGTGACGAGGCTTTCGCCAGGCGCCAGCCGGATTTCGCCGGGCAGGTACAGCGCCTCCATCGACACCGAGCGGCGACCATCCGAGAGGGTTTCGATGGCCAAGCGGTGGTTGCCGCTCCAGCCGAGATGGACGCCATGGGCAAGGCCACGCGTCTCGTTGGTGTCACGCTCGACCGCGAACAGCCCGGGAAAGGCATCATGGCTCGTGCGACCGCGCCGGTTCTCGCGCACCCAGCTGCCCATGCCGAGATCGTGACGGCGGGTCTGGAACTCGCCGGCCCACCGGCCTTCGAAGCCGATGACCTCGCCGATGAAACCCGGCAACGGCAGCACAGGCGCAGTGAGATGGTCGACAGCCAGCGGTTCAGTGCCGCTGTTCATCAGCCGTGTCGTCGCTGCCAGCACATTGTGCGAAAGCCGCAGCTCGGTCACGATCGTGATACCATGTGCCGCGTCGTGGCTGGTAAATTGCAGCCGGTCAGCACTCGCCTGGGCGTCGACAAGCAGCGCAAAGGTTGCCCAGTCGCGGCCATCGCGGTGCGCGGCAATGCCCGGCCGCCCCGGAAACCCCTGGCCGGCCTGCGGTGTCAGTGCCAGCGGTGCTTCGATGGCTGGCGAGGCATTGGCCTCGGCCCGCGCCGACAGCACAGCCAGTTGCGCAAGGTCGAGGTCGTCTGGAAGCCTGGGCCCCCAATAGCGGATCGCCGGCACGGCCTCGATGACCGCGACCGCCAGCGTGACATGCGTATCGTCGAGGCGATAATTGGATGCGAGGGCGCTGGGCATGGCGGGCTTTCGATTACAAACCGGCATTTATATGATAAATTTTTCTAAACCGTCTATTGCCGTCCGGACTCAGAAGGCGAAGGCTTCGGTTTCGACGCGATCGCCAATCAGGAAGGCGTCTGCGACCAATGCCAATGGCCGCAGATCGCAATCGCTTTCGGACTTCGCGATCAATGCAGCAAAGCGCGCGTAAAGGCCCGCATATTCGCCAACGCCATCGGCCGGTTGCGCCACGCCTTCAATCTCCAGCCGGGCACCGCCGTCGCGCAGAGTCAGCGTGCCCTTGTTGGTTTCGACGACGACGTCCCAGCTTTGGGGCCCCGTCTGGCGGAAGTCGAATTCGGCCTGCACCACCGCCGCTTCGTCGTGGACCAGCTTTAGCGACGCGGCGATCGGCGCGCCGCGCCCGGCTGGCACCAGCAGTTGCGCCCGCTCCACCCGCAAATTGCCGGGCAGGATTGCGGTGACGATCGAAAGCGCGTTGATGCCGGGATCAAGAACGCCAAGGCCGCCGGCGGCAAGGATCCATTCCTGGCCCGGGTGCCAGACGCGGATATCCTCGCGCCAGTCGATCCGCACGGCGGTGATGCGCTTGTCGGCAAGCCAGGCGCGCGCAGGCGCGATGCCGCCGGCGTGGCGCGAATGCCAGCTGGCGAACAGGGTGCGCTGCGTTGCTGCCGCCTGCGTCTGCAAGGCATGGACTTCGGACAGGGTAGCGCCGGGCGGTTTCTCCAGCATGACGTGCCAGCCTGCCGGCAGCGCCCGGCGTGCGATGAGATGCCGGCCGACGGGCGGCGTGCACAGTGATACGGCGTCGATTTCCAGGCCACTTTCGACCAGTGCGTCTATATCGGCAAAGTTGGGCACCCCATCGACCGTCGCATGCCGGCTGACGGCGGCGGCCAGCATCAGTCCGTCATCGGCAGCCATTGCCGGCAGGTGCTGGTCGCGCGCGATCTTGCCAATGCCAACAATCGCGATACGGAGCGGTGCGGCCATTTGATCCTCCAATCGGGGTTCTTTTATCAGATATATATGCTATATTTACACAAATGCCCATTTGACGAGTGAACGGCAATAAACAAACATGACGATCTGGCCGCAACGTCGGTACAGGGGGCGCGTTGACGATGGAATGGTGGGAGATGGCGCACGCTATTGGCCCGGTAAGGGCAAATGCACATGACTGACAATGGCCTTGAATCGTCCGCGCCGCGGCTCCGGTCGCGCGCCTGGTTCGACAATCCGGGCAATCCCGACATGACGGCGCTGTATCTCGAACGCTATCTCAATTTCGGCCTGTCGGTCGCCGAGCTACAGTCCAATCGGCCGATCATCGGGATCGCCCAGACCGGCAGCGATATTGCACCGTGCAACCGCCACCACCTCGTGCTGGCAGACCGGGTCCGCGACGGCATCCGCGACGCCGGCGGCATTCCGATCGAATTCCCGATCCATCCCATCCAGGAAACCGGCAAACGACCGACCGCGGCGCTCGACCGCAACCTGTCTTACCTGTCGTTGGTGGAGATACTGTACGGTTATCCGATCGACGGCACGGTGCTGACCATCGGTTGCGACAAGACGACCCCTGCCTGCCTGATGGCCGCCGCCACCGTCAACATTCCTGCCATCGCCCTATCGGTCGGACCGATGCTCAACGGCTGGCACAAGGGCGAGCGCACCGGATCGGGCACCATCATCTGGAAGGCGCGCGAGATGCTCGCGGCCGGGGAGATCGACTATCGCGGCTTCATCGAACTGATCGCATCGTCGGCGCCTTCGACCGGTTTTTGCAACACCATGGGCACGGCGACGACGATGAACTCGCTGACCGAAGCGCTCGGCATGTCGCTGCCAGGATCCGCAGCGATTCCCGCGCCATATCGGGATCGCCAGCAGGCCGCCTACGAAACCGGCCTTGCCATCGTCGAGATGGTCCGCGCCGATCGCAAGCCGTCGGACATCATGACCCGCGCCGCGTTCCTCAATGCCATCCGGGTCAACAGCGCGATCGGCGGTTCGACCAATGCCCCCATTCACCTTAATGCCATCGCCCGCCATATCGGTGTCGAACTGACGCTAGACGACTGGCAGGACCATGGTGCCGGCGTGCCGCTTCTCGTCAACCTGCAACCCGCAGGCGAATATCTTGGCGAGGATTACTACCATGCCGGCGGCGTCCCCGCCGTTATCGGCGAACTACTGCGCGGCGGGCTGCTCGATGGCGACGCCATCGGCTGCAACGGCTGCACGCTCGCCGACAATAATCTCGCCGCGACAATCCAGGACACGCGGGTTATCCGGCCATTGACCGAACCCCTGCTGGCCAATGCCGGTCTTACCGTATTGCACGGCAATCTGTTTGAATCAGCGGTGATGAAGACCAGTGTTATTTCGGCGGCCTTTCGCGAGCGTTATCTGTCGAACCCGGAAGACCCCGACGCCTTTGAAGGCCGGGCGATCGTTTTCGAAGGCCCTGAGGATTACCACGCCCGGATCGACGATCCCGCGCTGGCCATCGATGAACATTGTCTGCTTGTCATCCGGGGCGTCGGCCCAATCGGCTATCCGGGCGGCGCTGAAGTCGTCAACATGCGCGCGCCGGCGGCGTTGATCCGCGCCGGCATCGATGCGCTTCCCTGTATCGGCGATGGCCGCCAATCCGGCACCTCTGGCAGCCCGTCCATCCTCAACGCCGCGCCGGAGGCGGCGTTGGGTGGCGGGCTTGCGCTTCTCCGGACCGGGGACCGCATCCGCATCGATTTGCGGCGGCGGACCGCCGACATGCTGGTGGCGGCAGACGAACTTGCGCGCCGCAGCGCTGTCCTTGTAGCAGCCGGCGGCTTCGGCACCCCCCAGCCACAGACACCCTGGCAGGAATTGCACGGCGCCATCACCGGCCAATATCCGGGCGGCGCCGTGATTGAAACGGCGGTGCAGTATCAACGCATCGCCCAGACCAAAGGCCTGCCGCGCGACAGTCATTAGGTGTTTAGTCCCGGCATCTGGTGGATCGGATCGACGATGAACCGATCTGGCTCTGACGTCCATATCTTGGCGATGTATTCGTAGGGTGTGAGGCCGCTAAGCGTTTTGAGCCGGCGGGCGTAATTGTAGGCGGCGAGGAAG